>DASXLU010000346.1:0-3584 GCA_036496065.1 Candidatus Acidiferrum sp. | reverse complement strand
CTAGCGGGGATAGACCTTGGGCATAAGCGATGCGCATGGAGTTGCGGCCCCTTATAAGCGCAGGCCGCGCGACCGTTTGCCTTGGCACGCCGTTTTCCCATATGCTCGCAGCGCGAAGCGGCTTTCTGGAGGTAAACCGTGCGTATTCGTCCGGTGTTTGTGGGCTTGGCTGTGGCTCTGGCCGCGAGTAGTATCATTCCCCTGGCGCTTACGCTCCACGCCGGATCACCGCAGGAAGATAAGGAGCATGCCGCCATACGTGCGGTTCTTTCCGATCAGCAAAACGCCTGGAATCGCGGAGACGTTTCCGCCTTCATGAAGGGCTACTGGGATTCGCCGCAACTAAGCTTCGCGAGCAGTTCGGGATTCGTGCGTGGGTGGGACAAAGTGACAAATCGCTATAAGCAGAACTATCCAGATCAAGCCAGCATGGGGAAGCTGGATTTCTCGGACCTGGAAGTCCACACCTTAGGCCCGGATGCCGCGCTGGTGCTGGGCAAATGGCATTTGCAGCGCGCTTCAACAGACGTAGGAGGAATCTTCAGCCTGGTCTTTCAACGTTTCCCGGAAGGGTGGCTCATCGTTCACGACCACACCAGCGTGGTTACAAATCCCGCCAAATAGTTCTGCTGGAGCGCCAAAAGGCTGCATGACCGAAGGATTTTTTCACCGTCGCCTGATTCGCCCTGTGCTCGATTTACTTCGGCAAGGTGTGACGCCCGAGAAGCTCGCGTTGAGCTTGGCCTTGGGCGCAGTGTTCGGTGTTTTTCCCGCCCTGGGTTGCACAACGGTGCTCTGCTCCATTGCGGCATTGATTTGGGGATTGAATCTGCCGGCGATTCAGTTGGTGAACTACTTGATGTATCCAGTGCAGATCGCCTTGCTGATTCCCTTCTTTCGGCTCGGCGAAAAATTGTTTCGCGCACCGCATTTGCCCATCTCGATCTCACAAATCTATGCGATGGTGCACGCCAATTTATGGGGCACGATCAAATTTCTGTGGAACACGGCGTGGCACGCAATAGTAATTTGGGCGTTGCTAGCCCCTTTGGCCACCGCGACGATTTATTTTGTGTTGACGCCGTTGTTCCGGCGCGTGCTGCGCCATCAGTCGTCCGGTCTGCCGCCAGTGCATCCTGTAGGAGCTGCCTAGTGTTAGGAAAAAGCGGTATCAGATAACGAGTATCAAGAACCTTCCATCTGATCCGCGTACGTGGTCGCTAAAGAATTTCCAGGATTTCTTCGTAGCGCTTGAATGGCGGAATCAAGTACACGCCCGCTATTTCTGTGCGCGCCCAATTCATCATTTCTCGTGCAACTTCGAAACCTTTTTCGCGAGCCGAAGCGCCCGCCGCTTCCATCGATTTCAGCAGCGGCTCGGGAATCATGATGCCCGGCACTTCGTTGTTGAGGCGCAGGGCCTGTTTGTAGCTGTTCAAGGGCCACACACCGATGAGCACCGGTATCGGCGACTTGCCACCCAGCTTTTTCAGGAAGCCGTGCCAATGCGCAGGATCGAACAGCGGCTGAGTCATGGCGAAATGCGCGCCCGCTTCGACTTTTGCGTGGAACCTGGCGATTTCTGTGTCCAGATCATCCGCCACGGGATTGACTGCAACGCCGATGGTGAAATTGGTTTGACCGCCGAGCGTTTTTCCGGCCCAGTCGGTTCCCTGATTCAGGCGATTCAGAATCTTCACCAAGCCGACGGAGTCCACTTCGTAAACGCCGCTGGCTTCCGGATAGTCGCCAACGGACGGCGGATCGCCAGTGATTGCCAGCACGTTGCGCACACCGCCAACGGTCCAGGCGCCGAGCAGCATCGCCTGCAGGCCGATAATGTTCTGGTCGCGAGTGGTGAGATGCGGAACAGTCTCCACTCCGCGAGCCTCGAGGGCGCCGGCTACGACGAGCGCGTCCATTCCCACGCGAGCCATCGCGCCGCTGTTGATGTCGATCGCGTCGACTTTCTGCGACGCCATCACTTTGTCGACTTGTTCGTAGATGCGGTCAAGCGCAATGCCCTTCGGCGGATCGATTTCCACGCAAGTGGCGAATTCTTTCTTCTGCAGCTTCTTCCAGAATTTGCTTTCCGGCTCGCGCTGCTGCACATGCGCAGGCGCTACCGCCGCAACAGTTACAGAAGCCGTCTGCGTCGAGGTGGGTCGCAGCGATTTCACGGCTTCGGCCATCGCGCGAACGTGTGCCGGCGTTGTGCCGCAGCATCCTCCGAGAATCCGCGCACCGAGCGCAGCCGCTTCGCGCGCAAACTCGGCGAAATATTCCGGCGAAGATTTGGGATACACGATGCGGTCGCCCTCGCGCTTGGGGAATCCCGCATTGGGCATTCCACTGACGCGAATATTTCCGGTGCCCGCCAGTTCCTGCATGATCGGCAGCAACGACTGCGGACCCAACGTGCAGTTGGCGCCTATCACCTGCACATTTTTATCTTTCAGTTGTTGTGCAGCGGCGGCTGGACGTACATCGCAGAACGTGGTGCCTTCTTCGGAATAGGTTAGTTGCGCAATAATTGGTAGTCCAGAGAACGACCGGATCGCGTCGATGGCCAACATCAGTTCGTCGACATAGGAAAACGTTTCCAGGATAAACAAATCCACGCCACGCTCTTCCAGCGCGAGAGCCTGTTCGTGAAAGATGGACAGAATCTGTTCTGGTTCCGGATGCCGTGCCTGCACGCCGATCCCAAGCGGCCCGATAGATCCGGCGATCAGTACCTCTTTGGCAGCGGCCTCGCGCGCTTCGCGAGCAATCTTCACGCCGCGGCTATTCAGTTTCTGCACGTCGTCGCCAAGGCCCAGCGGCTCCAGTTTGAAGCGATTCGCACCGAAGGTATTCGTCTCGATAATCTGCGCGCCCGCATCGATATACGCCTGGTGTACACGAAACACTGCCTCGGGCTCGGTCACGTTCAATTCATCGAAGCAGCGCACCGCCCCCACAACATCGTGCAGCAGAGAGCCCATCGCGCCGTCCGCGACGAGAATCGAATTTTTCAGCCGGTCATTAAAGTCCTGTATTTTCACGAACTCGTTCTCCTGTAGATTTGGCCATCGCTTTGGGGGACTGCAGCCCTAGCGTTTCTGTTCCATCAGGCTCGCGACGGTGCTCATCAAGTCGTACTTTGTGAGGATTTCGAACTGGCCTTCGCTCATTTCCACGAAAATGGCGGGATTTTCGTGGCTCAAAATGTAGGTGACGCGCTCAACCGGAGCATTTTTCGGCATGCTCGGCAAGGCCTTGCTCATCACTTCGCGCACTGTCAGCTTTTTCAGATCTTTGCCTTGCAGCGCCAGCGTCAGGATCTGATCTTCGTAGATCGTACCAATCGGCAAATTCTCTTCGAAGACCGGTATCTGCGAAATATCCTGCTCCTGCATCGTTTTCAACGCATGAAAAACAGTCTGATAAGGGCGCGCGGTGATCAGATCACGCACTTTGCCGCCGCGTTTCTTCGCACTCACCACATCACCAGCGGTAATGCGCATGGTCGATTCGGTGTAGCCGCGCTCGCGCATCCATTCTTCGTTGTAAACCTTGCTTAGATAGCGCATGCCGGTATC
>DASXLU010000345.1:0-11693 GCA_036496065.1 Candidatus Acidiferrum sp. | reverse complement strand
GCTCGGAGGAATTGCCGCAATCGCCGGCGTCGGCGCGATCGCGATCGCGTTTTCAGTGCGCAATCTCCCCACCCCAGGAGATATTTCTTCTGCTTTGTCGAGACATCCTTCCGCATACACGCTTTCACTTGGGCATATGCTGGACCTGACTTTTGATTCCTTCGCTTACCTCCGGCTGCCGCTTTGGTTGGCAGGACTAGCGTTCTTGCTGGGAGCTTTCGGCAATCTGCGCTGGAAGGGCGTGAAAGCGTTCATCAGCACAGGGCTAATGATGGTTTTATTCTTTTACGCCGCGCGATTGGCGTTGGTGGTCTTCGATCCCTACTTATCGTCGCGTCCTTTGGCCAACGCGTACCTCGCGGCCCCTCCGGGAAAATTAATTGTGGATCATCACTACTACAATTTCTCGTCGGTGATCTTTTACACCGCGCAAGATCCATTACTTTTAAACGGCAAGTTCAATAATCTGGAATATGGCGCCGCCGCCCCAGGTGCGCCGCAGGTATTTCTCAACGATTTACAATTCCAAGACCTGTGGACGAGCAGGGATCGCTACTATTTGGTAGCATCTCAAAATGGGGCGGAACGCATCGAAAACATAGTCGGACAAGCCCATTTCACGGTTGTAGCCGCCAGCGGGGGCAAATTGCTGTTAACCAACCTGGCGAGCAATTCGGCTTTTCTTGCCTCGCCGACCGAACCCGCCCAGGCCGCGGCTCAAGCATACCCCTTAGTACTCTTGGAGAGTAATGCTCGCAACTGAAGTGGCACAAAGACTTCCAGGAAGCCTGAAGTCGACAGCTTTGTCGAAAATGTTGCTGTTGCTCGTCAGAATAGCAATCGGCGTCGGCATCCTGGCGTATCTCGCAAAGTCCGGTCAGATTAATCTCACGTCTCTTGGCAATCTTCTGCACCTATGGCCGATTACGATCGCCGCTATTGCATTTCTGTTTGTCGATATTTTCTTCATGTCGGTGCGCGCTTCTCTGTTGTTCCGGAGCGCGAGGCTTTCACTGTCTCTGCTCAATTCTTTCCAACTGAACCTGATCGGTTTTCTGTTTTCCACATTTCTTCCCGGGGCTGCGGGGGGAGATATCGCCAAAGTCGTGTATGCAACGAAGGAGAACCACGGCAGGCGCGCGGAAGTTGCGACTGTACTGATCCTGGATCGTCTTGTGGGATTGTTTTCGCTGATTCTACTTCCTCTGCTATTTGCGCCGTTCTTCATGGAGTTGTTGCGGACGATCCCGGTTCTACGCAGGCTACTTTATTTCGATGGGATGTTGGCGGGCCTTATGTTGGCTGGCGCTGCGCTGGTCATGTTTTTTACGCCTACACGCGTGTGGGCTGAACGGTTGTTGAAAGGTTGGCCTGGAGTTAAGAGTCTGGCGACCCGAGTCTTGGATGCTCTAGCACTGCACGGGAGGGACCAAGGCACACTATTTTCGGCACTCTTCCTGTCTCTTCTCGCAAACTTTGCTCTGATAGTTGTGACCGCATTGGCCCTGTACGCTGTGAATCCGGCGGCCTTTTCGCTGCGATTGGCACTGGTGGCACCAATCGGCCATCTTGTGAACAGCGTTCCATTGACGCCCGGGGGGATCGGCGTAGGAGAGACAGCCTTCAACGCGCTGTTCAAATTGACAGGCCTGAGCGGGGGTGCAGAAGCTTTACTGTGTGTGCGTTTGTGGAATGTTCTAGTAGGATTGTTTGGGTTGGTTGTTTATCTGTTTGGGATGCGCCGCATCGTTTATCCCTACGAGGCAACACCTGTTACAGCCGAGTCTGCATCTGTATCTATAGGGGCGGAGTCAACAAATTGAAACGAGACTGCGGCGGCGAGACGTCGAATTAAAGAGGATCTGCGCTCCTCTAACGGGAACTTAAGTCAGGCATGACAGGGAATAGCAATCGGGCGCAGCATGGATCGTCGATAGGTCAAATTAATCCGAGGGGAAGACATGAAAGTTATCGTTCTTGGTGGGGATGGATATTGCGGCTGGGCGACTGCGTTGTATCTTTCGGCTAAAGGCCACACGGTCGCAATCGTTGACAATTTTGTCAGGCGGCAGTGGGACCACGAGTTGGGCGCGCAGACCCTGACGCCAATCCTCCCGCTGAGCGACCGACTGCGAACCTGGACTCGGCTGACCGACAAGACCATCGACCTGTTCGTTGGCGATGTGATGGACTACGACTTTCTGTCGTCGACTATCAAAGAGTTCGCGCCCGACACCATCATTCATTTTGCGGAACAGCGCTCGGCACCATACTCGATGATTGATCGGAAACACGCGGTATTCACGCAAGTAAACAACGTTGTGGGCACGCTGAATGTTTTATTTGCGATTCGTGAAATTTGTCCGGATTGCCATCTGATCAAACTGGGAACAATGGGCGAATACGGCACGCCGAATATCGATATCGAAGAGGGCTACATCAATATCGAGCACAATGGCCGCCGTGACACCGTTCCGTTTCCCAAACAGCCCGGCTCTTTCTACCACCTGTCGAAGGTGCACGACAGTCACAACATGATGTTCACCTGCAAGATTTGGGGTTTACGTGCAACCGATCTGAACCAGGGTGTAGTCTACGGCACGATGACTGACGAAATCGCTCTCGACGAAGGCCTGATCAATCGACTGGACTACGACGAAGTTTTTGGCACGGTGCTGAACCGCTTTTGCGTCCAGGCGGCAATCGGCCAGCCGTTAACAGTTTACGGCAAGGGTGGTCAGACGCGAGGTTTTCTCGATATTCGAGATACGGTGCGGTGCGTCGAGCTTTCGTGTCTAAATCCTGCGGAGCGGGGCGAATGTCGCGTATACAACCAGTTCACTGAACAATTTTCTGTACTGGATATTGCGCTGAAGGTGAAGGAAGCCGGAAAAGACCTCGGCATGAAGGTGGAGATCGATCACTTGCCTGATCCTCGAGTTGAAGCGGAAAGCCATTATTACAACGCGAAGCACTCGAAATTGCTGGATCTCGGGTTGCAGCCTCACTTCCTTTCGGAATCGCTGCTGGACTCCCTGATGAATATCGCGCAGAAATATCGTGACCGTGTCGACCCGACGATTATGCTGCCCCAAGTAAATTGGCGCGAGCCACGCAACGAGCGTCGCATGCACACAAACGTAACTGCGGATGTGGCTGTGGGTGCTCCGTCAGCAATGTCGCGCGTTGGCAGCACCAAAGGAAGAAAGCGGTAATCTCGGTCAAATTAATTACACGGAAGCGCGTGAGTTTACGAGTCGCTTCTTCCTGAATCAGCGGCGAAAGCAGTTACGGTAGCAACGAATTGGCCGTTGCGAAGCCGGTAATCCTGCCCGCGCCAGCGAATCGTGGATCGGCTAAAACTAACCAGCCAGATCAAGAACGCGAAGGCATCCCAGAGCGGAATGAGCGCCATTTTCTGCCAGAGATGCTTTTGCTTCAGCCCTTGGATTCCAACCAGCCAGGTAATCGCGACACGACAAGCGAGGTACGATCCCCAGTAGGCGGCAATCACCGGCTGTGTCGGATGAAACATTACGGCTAGAGTTGTCCAGGGCAATCCCCACGTGAACAGCAGACCGAAATGCCCCCACGGCCGCATCGCCCGCATTACGGTCATCCAACGTATGCGCTTTGTCAGGAGTTCACGCAAGCCCTCAAAGTCAGGGACCGTGTCTACCACGTAGCGAAGCAGTTTAACTTCGACCCTTTGTTCAGCAATGAGGCGGCCAAAGAGAAGATCATCGGCCGGACGATTCTCCAGCACCTGAAATCCACCGAAGCCTGCTACGTATCGCTTCGTGGACGCCATGGTTGGGCCAAGCGCGAAATGCACGCCGTCAAGTCGCCAAGCGACCAGAAGGCCTGCATAGAAATCCGAAATCATGCCGACGGTCTGCAGTTTTTCGACAAAGTTTTTGTCGTGCAAGGAAGCATAAAAACAGGTAACGGCTCCCACCTTGGGATCTCGCATAGGTCCAATAATGCGGCGAAGGTAGTCTGGTTCAACGCGCACATCGGAATCGTTGATAACCAAATATTCGTACTGTGCTTCGCGCTCCATGAGGCGCAGCTTGGCTACTTTGTCGTTGATCGCGGTATGGCCAGCGCTGTACAGCAGGCGCAGTTTGCGCGCAGGGAAATCCGACATCAACTTTTGGATTACCGGAACCGATGGATCCGTCTGGTCCGTAGCGCAAAACAGGACTTCGTATTCCGGGTAATTTTGCAGACAGAAACTGGCGAAGTTTTCATACGCTTCGGGATCCAAACCGCAAACCGGCTTCAAGATACTCACTCCAGGAGCAAAATCCATGTTGATTTCGGACGCGCGGCTGTTTTTCCAGAAATAGGTACTCGAACTGTAAATCGCGAGGAAATAGAAAACGAAAGGTATCGCGGCGGCGAACAAGACGGCGTATTCAAGAATCGTTGCGGACACGGCACCTCGTCCCTGAGCTGCACAGTGCTATCGGGTTGCGCCTCGGCTCTCGCCTATCGCAACAAAGCAGGGATGGGAGCCTGCCTTGGTATTCGGTCGTTATTCCATTCTATCCCGATCGACAAAAATTCCTAGACCTTCGGCAGTGCTGTTTTGACAGAAAGTACTGTTACTTAGCCTAATGTAATCGAGCAACCCGAATACGCAGCATGAACAAGATCGATCACCACGTTTTTCGCGGACTTTGTTATTCTGGTTCTTCGGACATCTAGACGCGTGACTCATACTCGCAGACTCCATCTAAAAACTATTCCTCTGATCTTCATCAGCGTTATATTGGGCCCGCTCGGAAATGTTTTCCTCGGGAAGGGAATGAAGAGCGTCGGCTCGTTCGCTACGGTAGGGATTTCGAGCCTGCTGCCGATGGCGTCGAGAGTATTGCTCTCAGGGTATATCTGGCTCGGCATTGCCTGCCTGCTGGGATTTTTTGTGGTGCATATGTTACTGCTTACTTGGGCGGATTACAGCTATGTCCAGCCCGCGACGTCTCTTTCCTACGCATTCATTTCTGTCCTGAGTTATCTTCTGTTGGGCGAGGTCATCTCGCCGTTGCGATGGTTAGGTGTGAGCGTAATTTGTTTGGGAGTTTTCTTGGTGGGACGCACAGCACCGAGCACCACGGGGTTACCCTAAATGCGCGGGGCTATACTCTTCTTTTTTATCGTGGTGGCGGGAACCGGCGGGGAATTATGCGTTAGCCGCGCGATGAAGAGTATTGGCGAGGTGCACGATTTCAGCCCTAAATCGATCATCGGGTTTTTGCTGCGATCGATGCGGTTGACATGGATGTGGCTGGGTATCGCGCTCATGAGTCTGGGCTTCTTTTCACTGCTCGCAATTCTGTCGTTCCAGGAAGTGAGTTTCGTGGTGCCTGTAAGCGCGCTGAGCTATGCCGCAGGGGCCTTCGGAGCAAAAGCTTTCCTTGGCGAACGCATCAGCAGGAATCGCTGGGTGGGGATTGCAGTGGTGTGTATCGGCGTGACCATTGTTTGGTGGAGCAGGAAGTGAAGTTGCCTCAGACCTCCGCATCGACCCGCGTGCTTGCACTTCATTAATTGGACACCGGAAAAGAGTTGGTGATCGTCATCTTCAGCGCACGCCCATTCGATGGAGATTGGCGTGACGGCGCCGACGGCTGGCCAGAGCCTAACCAAATCTCGACGGCTCCTGCCGGAACAAGCCGATTACCTTGAGGATCGACAATGCTCAGCTCACGTGGAGAAAGTTGGAAGGAAACCGCTCGGCTGGCATGGGCGCCGAGATGGATTCGCTGAAATCCGGCCAGCGCACGAATCGGAGCGCCTTCGATTCCCGGGTGCGAGACGTATAGTTCAACTACCTCATCGCCAGGAATCAAACTTGAATTCGTGACTCGCACTGACGCCGTGATCGTTCCGCTTCCGTCGCTTTCGGCAGCGCTGATCGTATCGTCGGAATATACAAACGTGGAATAACTGAGACCATACCCAAAGGCGAAAAGTGGCTGCTCATTAAAATAGCGATACGTCCGGCCAAACATGGAATAGCTACTGAACGGCGGAACCTGGGCAAGCGATTTGTAAAAAGTAACCGGCAGACGGCCGGCAGGATTGTAGTCGCCGGAAAGAACATCAGCTAGCGCCGCGCCTCCTTCTTCGCCGGGATACCAAGTTTGAAGGATGGCGGCTGCGTGGTCATCAATCCAATTGACCGAAAGGGCGCTGCCGCTGGTAAGTACGACGACTATCGGTTTGCCCGTGGCCGCAAGCTCTTCGAGCAAATCCTCCTGGGGACGCGGAAGGCTCAGATCGGTCCGGTCTCCACCAAAAAATCCGGGATCATTGGAATCAGATTCTTCGCCTTCGAGTTGCGCGGTAATGCCAACAACCGCGACCACAACATCAGACTTGCGTGCCACATCGACTGCCTCTTGCGCCAGATTTGGCGGCAACCACAACAGCCGAACTGCGGACTCCCATGCACGATGAAAGTATTCCAGTTTGATCGCATACGGATGTCCGGCTTGAAGATGAATCATCGTGGTCATGGCGCGCTCGCCATGCGGAGCCCAATCGTCGATGAAAAGTTTATCGTCTACGTATAGCCGGTAACCACCGTCAGCACTGGCTCCCAACCGGTAGTCGCCATCAACTTGAGGAATTATTTCACCAGACCATCGTGCCGAGTAATTTTCGGCGAGCATCCCGGGCGCGGGTGAAACATTGTTCCATTCGAAGTCGACCGCGGTATCAACGCGGGTAAAGACAGCAGGCCCGTTCAGGCTGGTGTTCCCGAAGAATTCCGCGCGGAGACCCGGCTGGGAATTAGATCCGCCCGTTCGCAAGACCGAAGAAGGAACTGGGAGAGCATGAGTTTCAGTGAGCGGTGTGCCGACCGCGTAAGAGATTTTCGCATTCGGGAAACGCTGGCGAATTCCGGCAAGAATAGTGGAATGCCGGGACGGGGTTCCGTTGTAATTTCCGAGCAAGACGTCCAGAGACTCGGCCGTTGGTCCGATGACCGCGATGGATTTTACGGAAGCCTTCAGCGGGAGAATGTTCCGTTCGTTTTTCAGAAGAACGATGGACTCGCGGGCTGCCTGTCGAGCCAACTCACGATTTGCGCTGGTGTCAACATCGGCGAGAGACAACCGCGACCACGGCGTGCGATCTGGCGGATCAAACATGCCTAAACGGAAGCGCGCCACAAAAAGTCGACGAACGGCGCGGTCTATATCCGCCGGTGCAAGAAGCCGGTCCGCCAACGCCGATCCCAGAACGGAGAATTGCGGGCCACAAGAAAGGTCCGTGCCTGCTTTTACAGAGAGCGCGGCAGCCTGATCGAGTGAACGAACATATTCGTGACCTTGATACAAGTCATTGATCGCCCAGCAGTCGGAAACCACATAACCGCGAAATCCCCACTTGTTGCGTAACAGATCGAATAGCAGGGAATTGGCGCATGCGGGTTCGTCGCGAACGGAGTTGTAGGCACACATGACCGAGTCCGCGTGCGCATCGACAACGGTGGCGCGAAACGCCGGCGTGTAGGTGTCAAAAAAATCATGCAAAGAAACAAAGGCATTGAAACGATGACGAAGCGCTTCCGGCCCGCTGTGCACGGCGTAATGCTTGGGAGTGGCGACCGTCTTTAGATAGTGCGGATCATCACCTTGCAGGCCTGTAACGAAAGCGACTCCTAGTCTGGCCGTCAGGAAAGGATCTTCGCCGTACGTTTCCTGCCCGCGACCCCATCGCGGATCGCGAAAGATATTGATGTTTGGCGACCAAAACGTCAGGCCGTAGTAACGACCGGTATTGTTGTGCCGGACGGCGTCGTTATACTTCGCGCGAGCCTCTGTGGAAATTACATCTGCGACCCGATGCAAAAGATCGGTGTCCCACGTAGCGGCAAGGCCGATGGCTTGCGGGAAGACTGTAGCAACGCCGGAACGGGCTACGCCGTGAAGTCCTTCATTCCACCAGTTGTAAGCCGGGATATTCAGTCGGGGTATCGCTGGGGCGACATCCTGCATCTGCGAGATTTTTTCCTCGAGCGTCAGCCGCGAGATTAAATCGTTGGCGCGCTCTTCCGGAGACAACGCGGGATCTAGATAGGGAGCAGCTGACTGGGCCGAAGCATTCGCAACAAAAACTGTAAGCACGAAAAAGGTAACACCGATTATTTTCACGGCGAAATTGTCGCCCAAGATGAGAAGGATGTCCAAGAATTTGCGGTTGGCAGGTAAAAAATCTTCTAGCGGTCGACTCTCAGTAAAAGTGCATCCCCGCCACGAACAACCACGTCGCGTTGGTCAGCCTGTAGAGTAATCTCGCCCACCGGTTCGGACCGGCCTGCGTGGAGAATTTTCACGCCATCCATTCCGTAAACACCACACGCGTCCGAAGAAAAGACCCACAGCGCTTGTAAACGATCGTCAGAATCCATGGCTCCCCGACAATCTCCGCCCTCGGGCGTCCGAACGCGGACCAGCACGCCACCGAAGACGCCGTGGCCAACCTTCTGACCATTCCGGTCCGTCACCGGACCGCCAACACCATAAACTTCATCGTCACCAATTTGCTTGGTCGTTACCCAAGGCCAAGGAGTGCCGAAGCCGGGAGACGTTTCGGGAGTTTGTGCGAACTGCACTTCGACGAAGCCGGCGATCGCTCGCAGATTAGTAATCACGGGAAATGACTTATTACCGATTTGAAGACGGTCAAGGCGGAAAGTGATCCGAGCGGTACCGTGGTTCGCCGCAGGCTCCGTAGACAAGACCGTTCCGAAGATCTTTGCGCCAGTAGGAATCTTGGAGCTTGCGGCCAGCGGGATGTCTTGCATCACCCGTGCAGCAATGGGCTGGTTTGCCTTCGCGTTCTTCGAGGAGAAGCCATGAATCAGTGCTACCGGTAATATCGTTCCGGCGGGAATTTGCAGTTCAGGACCCTGAATACCCTTGGTATCGCTACTAGCATTGACCTGCGCGCAAAGCGAAGTTGGACTTAGCAAGACCGCGAACAGGGTGGCACTCGCCACGAAAGGTGCTAAGAATTTACGGCAAGGGGCCATGAGCAAGATCCTTCGATCTTCACTCCATTAGATGCGATTCGCACGTGCATCGGCCTGAGTCGGAACGAAGCACGAGGATTAAGCCTAATCCTGGCTCTCATCGCGACCCTTAGACGACGTAAGACGTGTGGCGGAAATCAACTGAATTGATTAGAATCCGCGTCGGGCAGCTTCCTAGTCAGGGTAGTCGCCTCTCACTGGCGTTAGCTCGTCAGCCCTCGCCTTCATAGCCAGCCTCGCCGAGGAATACGGTGACACTGTTTGCGCCTCAAAGCGGAGTCATTCGAAATGACCCGGCAACCCCGTCCGAAATCGACGTTTTGTGGATGACTGCTGGGCTCGGTTGCGACGGCGATACGATCGCTGTCACAGCAGCAACACAGCCGAGCCTCGAGGACTTGATACTTGGAACTTTTCCGTGGGTTCCAAAAATTCGCTTGCACAATCCCTTCCTCGCCTACGAAAACGGAGAGGAATTCGTTCGATTCTTTCGCGACGCAGCCGCAGGGAGGCTTGCGCCCTTTATTCTCGTAGTCGAAGGTTCAATACCCAATGAGAAGAATAAAGCGGCAGGGTATTGGGCGTCCTTTGGCACAGACGCAAAAACCAGCCAACCTATAACGACGTGCGACTGGATTGATCAATTGGCGCCTAAGGCTTGGGCCGTGGTTGCAGCGGGAACCTGTGCGACTTATGGCGGCATCCATGCTATGGAGGGCAATCCGACAGGTTGCATGGGCTTGGCGGATTATTTGGGATGGGACTGGAAATCTGGCGCGGGCATCCCCATCGTCTGCGTGCCCGGTTGTCCCGTTCAGCCCGATAATTTCACCGAAGTTTTGCTGTACCTGCTGAACATGGTCGCAGGGCGCGCTCCAATGATTCCGCTGGACGATGCGCTGCGTCCGACATGGCTATTTGGCTCAACCGTTCATGAAGGATGCGATCGTGGAGGGTACTACGAGCAGGCTCAGTTTGCAGAGGAATATGGCGCTCCAACTTGTATCGTGAAGCTTGGCTGCTGGGGACCAGTTGTGCAGTGCAATGTAGGCAAACGCGGCTGGATGGGAGGAATCGGAGGCTGCCCAAACGTCGGA
Source organism: Candidatus Acidiferrum sp. (assembly GCA_036496065.1). Classification (GTDB taxonomy): domain Bacteria; phylum Acidobacteriota; class Terriglobia; order Acidiferrales; family UBA7541; genus Acidiferrum. Next base: position 1,544 of record DASXLU010000345.1, on the reverse strand, counting down.
GGTATTTGCATCGGATGCACGATGCCCGGCTTTCCGGACAAATTCATGCCGTTCATGAATCAGCCCCCGGGCTCGTTGTTATCTTCGAGTGCGGTGATGACTTACGGGCGAGCAATTCACGCGTTGCGCCGATTCACGCAAGCATCGCTTAACAAGGAGCCATCGTGGAGGAACCCCGCGAAACAGTAGCTCATCGATAGCATAAGGGAGCTTTTCGACGGTCGTGAGGTGGAAATGGCGCAGGATTTTCTGACCCAAGCCAGTTGGAGAAGCGTGTTGGACGACGCGACCGCGGACACGCGGGCTCTTGGCAGCGTTTCCGACGCTCAGAAAGCGTTGCAAGAACTGGCTGAGGTCTTTCTCCAGCAGAACGCACCGATCGTCAGCCGGCACACGAAGTTTCCAGAGGGCGCCGAGCCAAATGCACCACTCGAGTCGCAACGGCTCAATATCGAAGCGCGTTACCGTGCGCTCGTTGAGCAAATTCCTGCGGTAGTATTCATGGCGTATTTAGACAAAGGAATCGGCGAAGCCTACGTAAGTCCACAAATTGAAACCGCCCTCGGATTCTCGCAGAGCGAATGGCTCGAGGATCCGGTTCGGTGGTATCAGCAGATTCATCCCGACGATAAACAGCGTTGGAGTGTGGAAGCCGCCGAAATGTTTCTGTCGGGCAAGCCCCTGAAATCGGCGTATCGCGTAATGGCGCGCGATGGCCGCGTGCTGTGGTTCCAGTGCGAAGCACAAATGATTCGGCGCGACGACGGCCGGCCATGGTTTATTCATGGCGTTGGAGTGGATATCAGTGAGTTGAAGCAAGCGGAAGGAGCGCTGCACCAGGAACGCAATGTGCTCTCCGCAATCTTAGACACGGTAGGAGCCCTGGTACTGGTGTTGGATTCGGAAGGACGAATCGTGCGTTTTAACCGGGCGTGTGAACAGCTCAGCGGCTACACATTTCACGAAGCGCAAGGAAAAAAGCTTTGGGACCTTTTCTTGGCCGACGACGAAATCGAGTCGTTCAAGAAGTTGTTTCAAGAAATCGACGGGAATGTTTCCCGGACCGAATACGAAAGCTGCTGGCTGACACGGGAAGGAACGAGAAAGATTATTGCGTGGTCGGCTGCTGCTCTGCCGCGTGCTAAAAATACGCCAGCCTATATCATCGCGTCTGGCATCGACGTTACCGAGCAGAAGCGTGCCCAGACCAAGTTTCGCGGACTCCTGGAAGCTGCGCCGGACGCTGTAGTAGTGATCAATCAGAAAGGCAAAATCGTTATCGTCAACGCCCAAGTAGAGAAATTATTCGGCTATAGCCGGAGGGAATTGCTTGGCGAAGATATCGAGAAACTCGTTCCGCCACGGTTGAGCGGCAAACATCCGGGGCATCGTCGGAACTTTTTTGCCGAGCCTCGTGTACGCCCCATGGGTGTCGGTTTGGAATTGTACGGTTTGCACAAGGATGGCACGGAATTCCCCGTTGAAATCAGTTTGAGTCCATTAGAGACCGAAGAGGGCGTGCTGGTTTCCAGTGCAATACGCGA
>DASXLU010000344.1:0-3691 GCA_036496065.1 Candidatus Acidiferrum sp. | reverse complement strand
CCCGGGCCGCTCACTCTCGTGCTACCCAAAAGGGCGTTCATCCCCGACGAAGTCACCGCTGGCCTGCAAACCGTGGGGATTCGCATTCCGCGTCATCCCGTCGCACTCGCACTTCTGCGCGAAGCGGCGATTCCCATAGCTGCGCCCAGCGCTAATCGCTTTACTCAACTATCGCCCACCATGCCGCAGCACGTTCGCGACGCGTTCGGGGCTGATATGCCATTTCTGCTGGATGGCGGCCGGTGCGAAGTCGGGCTGGAATCCACGGTTGTCGCCGTAAGTAAAAATGGCGTCGAAGTTTTGCGTCCTGGCATGGCCGCGGTAGAAGGCGCATCCGCGGTTACGCAGGACGAAGCTGCGCACCGCTCGCCAGGCCAGCACAAGAAGCACTACAGCCCGCGCACTCGCGTCCTGCTTGTCCATCGCGGACATTTGCCGCAAGCCGGTAGAGGCGCATATCTGTGGCTGGACTACAACGCTGCAGCCGAGAAAAAACAACGTATGCCCGACGATCCCACTGCCTACGCTGCACAACTTTACGACACGCTGCACATGCTCGACCGCGCAGGGTTTGACTGGATTGCCGTGGAGCTTCCGCCGGACACGCCGCAGTGGGCCGCCATTCGCGATCGCCTGATTCGCGCCGCGTACTGAGGCTTGCCGTAACTACTGTGCCATCGCTGACATTCTCCAAAAACACGATACAATGCGCTCATCACTTTTAGCGGAGGAACTCCCGTGCGAATTTCCATCCCTATCCGAACGGTGTTGCTGTTTGGCCTTCTCCTGGCTGTCGCCGTACTGGTGTTTGGCGTTCTCAGTCATCTTCACGCACAGAGCACGCCCGGCACGGACAAGCCATTCGTCATCGAATACTATTACAAAACAAAATGGGGACACGCCGACGAGTTCATCGCGCTCTTCAAGAAAAATCACTATCCGCTCTTGAAGAAAGAAGTGGAGATGGGCCGCATGCTGAAAGTTTCGGTTGTGCAGCCCGTCTATCACACCACCGAGGATGGTCGCTGGGATTATCGCGTCACCATCGTTTTCAAGAACGCCGCGATCGCGCATGATGGATACGATTCCAGCGCTCTCTTGAAGCAGCTTTTTCCGGATCAGGACGCGTACAAGAAGGAAGAACAGCGCCGCTTCGAAATTCTCGACGCGCACTGGGACCTGCCGATTAAAGATGTCGACGTGGAAGCTCGTCCGTAGCTTTGCGTATCTCGCAAGCGCGATTCGCGCACGTTTTACAAATTATCTAGAAAAAACTTCGTCACTCGCTCCATCAGCACTTTCCGCGCTGCGGGATCGCTCATGCCGTGTCCGCGTCCCGGGAACGACATCACCTCGACGTATTGGCCAGACTTGATGACATCGTCCACAAAGCTCAACGTATTTGCGTAATGCACGTTATCGTCGCCGGTGCCATGCGCGATCAGCAATTTGGCCTTCAGTTTCTCGGCATTCTTGATCGGTGACGCCGCTTTGTAGTCCTCTTCATGTTTCGGCAGCAAACCCATATAGCGCTCGGTGTAAATCGTGTCGTAAAAACGCCAGTCCGTTACCGGAGCCGCCGCAAAACCAACTCTGAAAATTTCCGGCGCCTCCAGCACGGCATGCAACGTCATGTGTCCGCCGTAGCTGCCGCCCCAGATCCCAATGCGATTTCCGTCCACATACGGTTGCTCTCGCAGCCACGCCGCGCCGTCGCGCTGGTCGGCAAGCTCCTGCGTTCCGAGGTGAAACTGTATCGGCTCTTCGAACACATGCCCCCGCCCAGCGGATCCGCGATTGTCCAACGAAAAGATGATGTAGCCCTTCTGCGCCATCATCTGATGCCAAAGAAAGTTGCCACCCGTCCAGGCGTTCAGCACAACCTGGGCGTGCGGGCCTCCGTAGGTGTACACGAGCACGGGATATTTTTTCGCGGGATCGAAATTCGGCGGCCTGATCATCGAGCAATTCAACGAGACGCCATCGCGCGATTTAAGGGTGAAAAACTCGACCGGAGAGAGATGATATTGCGCTAACTCCTCCACCTGATTTTCGTTGATGGTCGCCAGCTTGGTGCCGTCTGCACGATATAAATCCTGCCGCGGAGGCTTCAGCGAACTCGAATACGTGTCGGTGTAAGCCGCAGCATTTGGCGCGAATTGCACCGCGTGCGTCCCGTCCTCTTTCGTCACGCGTGTAAACCCGCTGCCATCCAGGGCCACGCGGTAAAGATGTCGTTCCAGCGGCGACTTTTCCGCGGCGATAAAATAGACCAGCGCTTTCGACTCATCTACCGACGCGACACTGCTTACTTCCCAGTCCCCTTTGGTTATTTGCGCAAGCTGTTTGCCGGTCGTGTCGTAAAGGTACAAGTGCCGGTAACCCGTGCGCTCGCTGGACCACAAGAACCGTTTGCTGTCCTGCAAAAAGCGCAAGTCGTCCGAGATGTTGATCCAATATTTGTCCGTTTCGTTCAGGACGACCTTGGCGCTGCCCATGGACGCATCGGCAATCAAGAGATCGAGGCTTGTTTGCTCGCGATTTAGCCGTTCAATCGCCAGATTCTTGGAATCGGGCAGCCATTTCACGCGAGGGATGTAAATGTCCGTGTTGTTTCCGATGTCCATCGCGCGCGATTCCCCGCCGGCCACGGGCACCACGAACACGTGCACGATGGGGTTCTTGCCTCCCGCAACCGGATATCGTTCTTCATCGGCCTCGCCGCTGTACGACTCAAAACTCACAATTGGATACTGCGTAACGTTTCGTTCATCCATCTCCAGATACGCGAGCGACGAGGAGTCTGGCGACCACCAGTACGACGTCTCCAGATCAAGCTCTTCGGGATATACCCAGTCCAGTTCGCCCTTGCGAACGGCCTCTGTGCCGCCAGAAGTGACCGCATGTTCTTTTCCGTCGGCGACACTCACTACCCACAAATTGTGGCCGCGCACGAAGCTCACAAATTTTCCGTCGGGCGAAATTTTTGGATCGGCCAGATCCTCTTTGCCTGACACCAGAACACGCGCGCTCTGTGCTTTCAAATCAAACCAGGCCAGCGAATTCGGCCCTTCAAAAAGCATCGCCTGCCCATCGGGCGCCCATTGATACTGCGCAGGAGCGTGCCGCCCCAGTCCAGTAGCCTGGCTTTGCCGCCCCGGTTGCGCCGGCAAGATCGCCTCTAACTTCTCGGCGGAAACCAACAGAGCGCGTTCGCCGGACGCGGCATCGAACGTCCAAAGCTCAGTCTTCGCGTCCTTTCCACTACCCTTCGTTTCGAAAAATCCCAACTTCTTGCCGTCAGGACTCCACGCCAATCCTCGCGTAAGTCTCCCGCTCAAACTCGGCGATCCGTAAATCCGCTGAACCGTTAGCTCGCCTGGTTTCGCCGCTGCGGCCTGCTGAGCACGACCGTACGTTGCGCAAAGAGAGAGCAGCAGCAACGTGGCTGTAAGATTGACTAGACTGCGAGGGCGGCAACGCATGAGTCCTCCTGAGAAAAATAACGCTTCTAATAAATTCCGTGCGAACTACAGCAAAAGGATGCAGATTGACGAAGTCTGAAATACAGACAGGAAAAATCGCCGAAGAAACAAATTCAATACGTCGAACTAGCCTGGCGGCCAACGGAAATTGCGGCCTCCCAGCAGATGCAAATGTAAATGGAACACCGATTGTCCCGCGCCCCCGC
>DASXLU010000343.1:0-16671 GCA_036496065.1 Candidatus Acidiferrum sp. | reverse complement strand
AACAGCGGGCTGCCACGCACAATGGCGCAGCAGCCCGGGAATACTGTTGAAGCGGCGCTCTCTCTAGGGATGCGCTGGCGCCGGAGTCGTTGACGGAGCCGGAGCCTGCTTGTTGAAGTCGAAATTAACTTTGGGAGCCTGGCGCGCGCCCTCTTCGGTCTTGAAATAGGCATCGTTTCGCATGAAGCCCGCCATGCTGGCGACTAGGCTGTTCGGGAACAACGAGATGTACGTGTTGTAATCCTGCACCGTATCGTTATATCGCTTGCGTTCCACCGCGATGCGATTTTCTGTTCCCGCCAATTCGTCCTGCAGCCGCATGAAGTTCTCGTTGGACTTCAATTGCGGATAGTTCTCCACGATCACCAGCAAACGGCTCAATGCCGAATCCAATTGCCCGTTCGCCGCGATTTTATCGGAAGGCGTTTTTGCGCCAACCAAAGCGGCGCGAGCTGCGGCGATGTCCCCGAACACCGTTTGCTCCTGTACCGCGTAGCCTTTTACCGTTTGTACCAGGTTCGGGATCAAGTCAGCCCGACGTTGCAAAACCACGTCAACTTGGGACCACGCCGCGTTTACCGCTTCGCGCTTGATGGCCATTTGATTTCGCCGGCCCACGTACACGCTTCCGAAAATCAGCGCCAGCACCACAATTATCACCAACAGCAAAATTACCGCTTTCATAGCCACCTCGATCCAGTTGATTTACGAAATTCTACAAAGTAACGCGCTGCCACTCTTTCTTGGGAACGACCCCGTCCAAGGTCACAATTACTTTTTCCACCGCGCGCATATAGTCGTCGTATGCCGCGTGCAAATCGTCATCGGTAGCGCTCTTGTCGCGGTAGTTGTAAATCCGCTGAAAAGCCTGAGCGCTTGCTCCGGTGGCCGCCTCGATTCTTTCGAAAAGTTTTGCTGGCTCCAGCGGCGGCTCTTCATCCATGGCAATCAACGTGTGCCGCAGCAGCGCAACCGCTCCAGAAATCGAGTGCTTCAGCGCTTGTAGCAGTTCGAGTTCGCTGCGCCCGACGTGAACGATGTGTTGCCGCAGCCGCAAAAGCAGCAGGCGCAACTCGTGCTCCACTTCCACTCGATGCAGGTTCATGGGAATTTCAAGGTCGGCGACTACGTCGGGCCCATAGAGCACGCGATGTGCGCGCTTCACATCCAGGCTCTCAATGGCGAATACGTCCGTGGACCTGCGCAGCTCTTCCGTCTGGAAAAATAGTGGCGCAGTCTCCTTCAGTTCCTTGGTCCACCATGCCACCACAGGCGCAACACGCTGCAACTCATCAAGATTAATCGTCACCATGGTGCAAAGGATGTTCAGGTCCGAAGTGCCGGGTCGATAATCGCCGCGCGCTCCCGAGCCATACAACACCACAGACTCGAGGTTCTTGCCCGCAGCTTCTTTCATCCGGCTTACAAGTTCGTTGAGCTTTCCTTCCATCGCCGCCACCTATCTTCGAGTTTCCAGAATTATCTACCAGCTACCACCAGCACCGCCGCCACCGCTTCCGCCGCCACCAAATCCACCGAAGCCTCCACCGCCACCACCCCAGCCGCCGCCACCGCCGCCCCATCCTCCGCCGCTGGAACCGCCCCAGCCGCCCCTTCGGCCACTAGCCATGCTGCCGAGGATCGACCCCAGCAGCCAACCGCTACCCATGCCTCCGCCGCTGCGAGGCCCGGCACCGGAGCCACCACGTCCGCTGAGCACAACCAGCAAAATGATGCCGAGAATCAGCCAGACCCAGATCCCACCGCTGCTATTGTCATCGGAATGACGGACCTGTTGTACCTGGGGCATGCCCGTCAGTGTCACGCCCTTGTCGTCGGCGATGTATTTCGCAAGCCGTGCAGCAGCCGCCACGATTCCGCCACTATAGTCGCCCTGCCGGAAGTAAGGTACCAGCAGGCGCCCTGCATCGCCCGCACGGGCATCGTTAATGATGGGCTCGAGGCCGTAGCCTACTTCCGTCCAATACTTGCGCTCGTTAGGGGCCACAAGTAATAGCACACCGTTATCTTGTTTCTTTTGGCCCACACCGAGCTGCTTGAAGAGGTCGTTCCCGTAAGGCTGAATTTCGTTTCCGTTCAGCGATTTCACGGTAACGATGGCCATCTGCGAGCCGGTCTTTTGCTCCAGTTCCAGTGCCATCGCCTCGAGTTGTGCTTTTGCCTGCGGTTTAATGATTCCAGCCAAATCCGTGACGTAGCCCGTCGGACGGATCTGTTTGATGTCCTCGGCGTGCGTGACCGATATCACGCATAGAACGAGACACAAAACACGAAGCGAGCGCAGTGGCACAATTCGTTTCATCGGGATTCTTCTAGTTACTACGTCCACTCCTTCGCGTGAATTTCATGGTTCGAAGAATCTCTGCGTAACGGTGGGCGCAAAAGGTTGCGGGCTGCGAACAGCCACGCAGCCGTGCGCGAATTCTCTCACAAAACAAGCGCCAAAATCCTCAGCGAAATTTTTCAGCACTCGTGCCTGATGTGTGTGCTCAAACAGCTTACGTGTTTTTTCCTCAAGCCCTTATTGCGGTGCGGCGCGTGCTGCAATTCTTCCACGGGATCCAGATGTAAGGAGTGGAACACGACCAGGCGACCTTTTCGCCGTTTGGCCGCTTCTTGTACTGGGCCTGAAGTTCAAACCATTTCTCTGAAAAACATTTCCATCCTTCATCCGCACAGGATCCTACTGTTTCTACGGAGGATTCCATGATCGATACCAAGATTGAGAAAACCATGAAGCCCCTTCCCGTTCCTTACGAGGAATTCGAGAGCTTCCCCAAGCATGTTGAGGAGTTTTTCGACCTAATCGCACGCAGACCCTTCGAGCTGTTGGAGAAGAGGCCGCTGTTGTTCGGGCGTGAATTCGAGAATCTGCTACGTACCGAGTCCGAGCTGCTGCGGCCCGTGTACCTGAGACTGTATGAGACCGAAGAGACCCTAATCGCTAAGGCGGAAGTTCCCGGCTACACCGAGAAAGAACTAAACGTGATTTGCGAGCCGTGGAGATTGGTGATCACGGGACGTAAAGAGTACAGAGAGGAAGCCAAGACCGAGAAGAAAGAAGAAATCCCGATCACGCACATCGAGAAGATGCACATCTTCAAGACCGTGAAGCTCCCGCTGGAGGTCAAGCCCGAGGGCGTCAAGGCCATTCTGAAGAATGGCGTGCTTGAGGTGACGCTGCCCAAGGCCGAAGTCGTCAAGAAAGTGAAGGTTGAAGTAAAGCCGATTTGACGGCATGGATCTCCGAGCGGTGATGTACCGGGAGGCGTGCTCGTGGGAGCGAAGCGCGCCTCCCGGATTTAACCCCAGCGACATTGACCCGCACGAAAGCCTCGGCCTACCCTGTAGTTGATGGTTTCGCCGCCCAACGAAGTTCGCAACGCCTGGATGATGATCCCACGACCGGTCCTCGTGATAGCTGCGGTCGTTTTTGCGTGCGCCACTTCGGCCTATGCGTTTTTGTGGATGCGAGACGCGCGGCGCCCCGGCAATCCTGTCGAAATTGGGATTAACAGCGGCCGCGAAACACTGCTGGATCGGGCAACCTCCTCCATTCTGATCTACAACGTCATTCCGAAAAGTCCGGCGGAAAATGCGGGGCTTCTTGCTGGCGATCGAATGATAGTGATTAATGGCAAGCCGCTGACAACATTTGCTCCTTTTTCCGACACGTGGAGTCAATCCTCTCCCGGCGACGTAGTGGAGATCACGGTTCTTCGGCCCGGTGAGTCACAGCCCCTCATTTTTCACCCGCGTTTCCGGCAAGCCGAACAGAACATGCAAACGGAAGGTGTGGCTCAGCAGTCTGCGCAGCAAGTTACTAACCTGTATCCCGTACTCTTCCTGCTGGTGGGCTTTTCGGTACTCTTGCTACGCGCCGACGACCCGATGGCGTGGCTCCTGGCCGCGTTGTTCGCCAGTTTCGTCGCTGCCCCGGATTTTCATAGCAGGCAAATCCTATCCCGCCCGGCGGAGGTGTTCGTAGATGCCTTCCGCTCGATTTTCTTTTCGTCCTTTAGCGCTATCTTCTACGTGTTCTTTGCGATTTTCCCGGAAAGATCGTGGCTAGAGCGGCGTGTGCCCTGGCTGAAGTGGGTCGCGCTTGCATTCGGTCTGAGCCTGATGCCCCCCAGTTTTAGAACGGGCGAGCCGCAATGGCCCAAATCGTTCTCCAAATTACTGGGAAGCGACAATGCCGATAACATCCGCTTTACGATCAGTTACGCGTTGCTGGGACTGGGTGTTATTTCGCTTCTAACGAACTCTTTCGGCAAAAGCGTGCCGGTAGAATCGCGGCGAAAGTCGCGCGTCATTTTATGGGGAACACTGATCGGGATCCTGCCGGCAGTGGTGCAGTTGCTGTTAACGGACTTTACCGGTTACGAAGCGTCTTTTTGGGCCAGAAGCGTGGCCGTCATGCTCGCGTTGTTATATCCGCTCTCGTTTGCATACGCCGTAGTGAAGCATCGCGTCCTGGAGATTCCCGCCCTGTTGCGGCGCAGCGCGCGCTACGTTTTGGTGCAGCGCGGATTCATTGTGCTGATTCTCTGCGCAGCTTTCGCCGCGATTTATCTCTTCACGCATTTCTTTTCCGGAATGTTCACGGGAAACTCGCAAGTGGGTATGGGCTTGAGCGCCATGTTTGGCGTCGCGCTGGTGTGGATCTCAGGACCCGTCGTGAAGCGTGGCACGCAACGTATTGATCGTGCTTTCTTCCGCAGTTCGTACGACGCCCGGATCATCCTTCAGGATTTGGTCTTAAAGACGCGCACCGTAACCGATCGACATGAGCTTGCCACTCTGCTCGAAGGCCACTTGACGCAGGCGTTGCATCCCAAGACACTCGCATTTTATTGCGAAACTTCGGACGGTACTTTTGTTGCAGTCAGCAAGTCCGTACCTTCCGCCGCCGCTATACTCAACGCAAACGCCCCCTTCTTGCGCCAACTCTCCGATCAGGGACGGGCCTGGGACGTTCCTCCGCAAGATTCGCCGGACTATCCGAACCCGTTTCCTCTCGCTGCGTTGTCGCCGGAATGTCTGGTGCCCCTGCTCGCGCGAGATGCTCGTCTCGTAGGGCTTTTTGTTTTGGGCCAACCGCTGTCGGAGGAACCCTACTCGCGTGAAGACAAGCGGCTGCTCGAATCGGTCGCGGGACAAGCCGCCGCTGCGTTGGAAAATATTCGCCTGGCGGAGCGTATCGCCGACCGTATGGAAGTGGAGCGTCGCGCCAGTCACGAGATGGAAATCGCGCGCGATGTGCAAGCGCGCCTGTTTCCGCAATCAGCACCTCCACTCACCACGATGGAGTACGCCGGTAGCTGCATACAAGCGCGACAGGTGGGAGGCGACTACTACGATTTTCTCGATCTCGGCTCGTCCCACGTCGCGTTCGTCTTGGCGGATATTTCCGGAAAGGGAATCGCCGGCGCGCTGCTCATGGCCAACCTGCAGGCCAATCTGCGCAGCCGGTATGCTGTGGCGCTAGACGATCTGCCGCGCTTGCTGAAATCCGTGAACCAGTTGTTCCTGGAGAACTCGCCGGAGGACCGCTACGCCACATTGTTTCTCGCGGTCTATGACGACAATACACGCAAGTTAACCTATGCGAACTGCGGCCACAATCCTCCACTGGTGCTCCGCGCTTCGGGGGCAGTGGATCGCCTCACAGCCACCGCCAGTGTGATCGGTCTTTTTTCTCCATGGAATTGCGAGACCAAAAGTTGCGACCTGATGCCGGGAGACATTCTGGTGATCTACACCGATGGTGTTACCGAGGCCGAAGATGCCTCTGCTACGGAATTTGGCGAGGCTCGCTTGACGGAAACCGTGCGCAACAACTGCGGCGCCACTCCAGCGGAATTGCTCGTGCACATTCAGCAAGCAGTGCAGAATTTTAGCGTGGGCGAACAGGCCGACGATTTGACCTTGGTTGTTGCTCGAGTACGATGAGCCGCAAGTTGCGGCCGGTGTCACTTCGCCTGCGCAGCTGTATCCTTCGCGGCTTCGGCCAGCCAATGTTGCAGTACCGCCAGCGAGTCCGGTTCCACGTCGATAAACGCCATTCCCGATCCCATGTTTGGCTGAGAGTAGATGACCTTCGACTTGGACTTGAAGGCCGCATCTCCGGCAAATATTTTCAGCAGAACGATCGTGTCGACGGGGAAGGGATTCATCATATCCAGGTAACAGCCGTGTAGGCTTAGTTCGCTGACGCGCGTGGCGACGCGAACCTCCGACCGCTCCTCAAATAGCTCCGCGCTGGCAATGAAGATATACCTAGGCGTGCGGCGTTTTTCGGGATACATAGAATTCCCCTGAACTGCGCGATTCCATCCTATGCCCGCGCTTCGCAGGGTTCCATAGTACCGTTCCACTGCGGAAATGCTATCCGCCTGGTACTCATTTACTCTGTTGTTAACAACTGGGCAGTCTTGAAGCTTTTGCTCCTGAGACTGATCCCTCGCTCAAAATATCAGTTTCAGCGCAAACTGAATTTGCCGCGACGAGCCGAAATCGCCCGTAGGGAAGCGCGTGCTCGTTATGATTCCAAACGATCCGCTGGTAGTGGTTAACACCGGATTGCCAAAGTTTGGGTGATTAAAAATGTCGAAAAACTCGCTGCGAAATTGCAGGTCGAACCGTTCCGTTATCTTCGTATCCTTGGTGACGGAAAAATCCGTGTTCGCGAAGCCCGGCCCGGTGACAGAATCACGTCCCAAATCGCCCGGATGACAAGTTGGCAATTTTGCTGGAGGAATTGCGGCCACGCAGGGCGAAACAAAAACCGCTTTATTCCCGAACCACTGGCTCGGATTTCCGGTCGTGGTGATCGGACCTGTCACGTCAGGCCTCACCGTCAGCGATATCCCCGCGCCGGGACCAATCGCCAGTGTTGGGTTCAAAGGGTTACCCGTTTGCGCCTGGGTCACAATGCCGAATTGCCAGCCCGACACCAGCCGGTTGCTCTTGAACGGCAATTGATAAAAGCCGCTCAAAACAAAGCGATGCCGGACATCGAATTCCGACGGTCCATAATCGCCGCGCGGATTGTACGCATTCTGCAACACATACGTTTCGCCCGTGGACAGCGAATTGTAATCGAGAGATTTAGCGTATGTGTAGGACGTCAGGAACTCGAATCCATGTGAAAAATGTTTGGTCGCAGTCACCCATAGCGAGTTGTAATTCGAGTTGCCCAGGCTGTTGATCTGGTTGATGTTGCCGTAAGGGCAGACCGGATTGGGCGCGAAACATTCTGTGGGAACAATCGGGCTGGTGAGCGGAAGGGTGAGATAGGGTCGAGTTGAACCATAAATTCCATCCGTCACAAACGGCTGATTCAGGTTTTGCGTCAGTTGCAGATGGGTGCCCTTCGTCCCGACATACGAAATCTCTAGCCCCAAGCTCGGACTGATTTCCCGCTGAACGGTCAGATTCCAATCCTGCGCATACATATTGTCAAACCCTGGGGCAATCACCGTCGGCCCAAGACTTGTGCCTACAACCGCAGCGGACGGATTTTCGATGGTGATGCTGTTCGTAGCCGAGCTTGCGGAAATCGGCACCGCAAACGGCGGGTTGGAACTGAGCGGCGACACGATGTTCGTGGTCGGCGCCTGCGTCATGATCGCATAGGCTGCGCGCACGGAGGTCTTGCCGTCCCTGAATGGATCCCACGCGAAACCGATACGCGGCTGGAAATTCAGGTTGTTCTGTTGATACGGCTGACTGGCCGGAATCAGGTTGCCGGTTGCGGGGTCGAAATTCGTAAACCGCCCGATTGCCTCTGAAGGCGTAGCGTTCCAAGCGTATCGCAAGCCAATGTTGATCGTGAAATTCGGCTTCCACTTGAAGCTGTCTTGCGCAAATACGTCATAAGACGGCTGCAGGATGCGGTCATTTCCGGAGCCCAATTGCACTGTAAATGCGCTTGCTGAGTCTGCAAGGAAATTCGATAGCGAACTGAACGTCAAGCTGCCCACGTTCAACGCGATGTTGTTGTTATACGCCCTCCGGATTTCGCCCCCAAACGTAAACGTGTGCCGCCCTTTGAGCCAACTCACCGCATCGTTCAGCACTACCGTAGTGTCGCCGCGACCCTGCGGTTCCAGGGTCGGCCCGCCAAACCCAAGGCTGCCTCCCACGTTGAAAAATGGCAGGCCCGACGCGACTGGCGCGCCGTCCGGCAAGGCGATACCGAAACTCGCCGGGTCCAAAAGGCCGTTCGGGGTGAAAGTGAGGTGGATGCGATTAAACCCGAGTCGCACCGTGTTACTGATCGAAGGCGAGAAAATATGATCTTCGCTGACGGTCAACAGTTGGCGAAAACCATCGCGCGTGTCGCCAAAGCCCGGAATGTTCGCGGCGATCGCCCCACCCGCCGTGGGCTCTTCGCGAAGGTCCTTCTGTACTACGTAGTAGCCGTGAATCTTGTCGTTCTGAGAAAGTTCGAAATCAATGTCGGCGGAACCCTGGTTCAGCGAAACGTTGGCCAGTACGCCGCCGGTGAAACCGTTGAAACTGTTAGGATCGCCCGCATTTCCCGTGCCCACAAGATTGGCCGCCGGAACGAGCGCCAATAGCTTTTGTACCGCAGGCGAAGTGACTGCTGCGATCTGTGTGGGGCTCGGCACCGTAGTGGAAACCGTCAAACTTTGCCGTTGACGCAATCCCTCGTATGCGAAAAAGAAAAACAATTTGTTCTTGATGATTGGTCCGCCAAAGTCCACCCCGAAGTCATTCCGCTTGAAAGGCGACTGCGGGTTCGGAGCGCCCGTGGACGTGAAGGAAGGATTGAAGAAGTTGCGTGCGTCCAGATCGTTGTTGCGGAAGAATTCAAACAGCTCGCCGTGAAATTCATTGTTGCCAGATCTAGTTGCCAGATTCACGATAGCGCCGGAATTGCGTCCATACTGCGCGGGAAATGAAGAGTTGTCGATTTTATATTCGGCAAGCGTGTCAATTGGTGGCTGGAACGTGAGTTGGTTCTGCACGTTGTCGTTCAAATTCACACCGTTCACCAGCCAGTTGGTCGTGTCTTCCCGCTGACCAGCCGTATTGATGCCGAATGAGCCTTGCCCTCGAAGAGGAGCGGAAAGAAATCCGTTTGCCGGCGGAGTCACCGTGCCAGGTGTCAACAAACTCAAGTCCGTGAAGTGCCGCCCATTCAGTGGAATATCCTGCACGGTTTTGTCGTTGATTACTTGCCCCACGCTCGTTGTGCTGGTGTCGACCAGCGGAATCTGCGCCTGCACCTCGATCGTCTCCGAAGCCTGGCCCACCTTTAGCGTCACGTCTCTGGTTACCGTCGTGGCCACATCGAGCTTCAGGTCGGAAATCCGCACCGTTTGGAATCCGGGCACGGACACTTCCAGCCGATACATGCCGATGGACAGGGCCGAAAACAAATAGGAACCGACGCTATCGGTTTGCGTCGCCGATCCGACTCCCGTCCCCTGATTTGTGACGACAACTCTGGAATTGGGAACGCCCGCGCCTGTGGGATCGGTCACGGTTCCTTGCAAAGTTGCGGTCGACTGGGCACACGTCCGGCCCGCCGCAAGCAGCGCGAACACCAGAAGTGTCAGGAAACTAAATTTGACTATGGATAGAGATAGAGCGCTGCCACGTCTTCTTCCCATGCTGATCCTCCTGAAGTGAGCGTCGATCAGAAGAGCTGAGCCGAAAGGTCCGTTTAGTTTAGAAACCGCTATGTCGAGAGTATGTCCTTAGCGCGGCGAGGTTGGCTGGCCTGGTAGGCATGCAGTGAACACTGAAACCAAGAACCCCTATCCAGCCATCCTCATGGCAATTAGGGGGCCAACAAGATTTATTGCCGGCACCGTTAACAAGCATTTATTCAGATACTTCCATACCTGACCAACGGGAGCTTTCGAAGCTACTGCTTCCGCGCTCCAAAAAAAAAGAGCCTCTTCCAAAACTGGAATCAGTCGTGCGATTCGGGGGGTGGCGCAAACCTGCACAGCTACGCTAAAATCATAAGGAAGTTGTTAAGACTTCCAACGTATCAGGTCCCCCGAAAATAGGACCTCGCTCATGAGTGATACCAAAACCATTGCGCCTGCCATCAAGCCGGCTCGTCCCTCTTGGAAGCCCGCCGGCAAAGTTCACGCCGGCCAGCAGCCCTTCCACTATCCGCTCCAGCGCGAATTTGCCGAGCCGGACTGGCGCCGTTTGCCGGGCTACAGTTCCGTCACGAAAGCGGAGTGGGAGACCGCGTTATGGCAGCGCCGCCACACCGTCAAGAATTTGAAGGAGCTCAAGGAAGTTTTCGGCGAGCTGATTCCTGAGACGCTAATGGCCAGCCTGGAGCGCGACATTAAAGAACGCGCCACCATGTCCATACTGATTCCGCCGCAGATGCTCAACACCATGGACGAAACCGATCTGTGGAACGATCCGGTCCGCCGCTACATGTTGCCCGCATTTGAGGATCGGCATCCCGAATGGCCCAGCCATCCCAAAGCCAGCCGCGATTCGCTTCACGAAGCGGATATGTGGGCGGTGGAAGGCCTCACGCACCGTTACCCGACGAAAGTATTGGCGGAGTTGCTTTCGACCTGTCCGCAGTATTGCGGTCACTGCACGCGCATGGACCTGGTCGGCAACGACGTGCCGCAAGTCGTAAAACTCAAGTTTCAGATTCCGCAAAAAGATCGCTATCAGCAGATGCTCGATTATCTGCGCGTCACGCCATCCGTGCGCGATGTGGTAGTTTCCGGCGGAGACATCGCCAACACGCCGATTGGCACGCTGGAATCGTTCGTGTCGCAATTAATGGATATCCCCAATATTAAGGATATTCGTCTGGCCACTAAGGGGCTGATGGCTATCCCGCAACACTTTCTGCAAGATGAAGTGCTGGCTGGCTTCGATCGCATGGCCAAGAAAGCGCGCGAACGCGGCGTCGATATCGCCGTGCACACTCACGTCAACAATGCGCGGCAAGTCACGCCACTGGTAGCCAAAGCGGTGCAAGCGTTATTGAATATGGGCTATCGCGATGTGCGCAATCAAGGCGTTTTGTTGCGCGGCGTGAATACGAGTCCCAAGGACTTACTGGATCTGTGTTTCACGCTGCTTGAGCACGGCAAAATCATGCCTTACTACTTCTACCAGTGCGACATGATTCCAAACTCCGAGCACTGGCGACTGGCGATTCACGAAGTACAGCAGCTTCAGCACGACATCATGGGTTACCTTCCGGGATTCGCCACTCCGCGTATGGTTTGCGACGTTCCCTTTGTCGGCAAGCGCTGGGTGCATCAGGTCAAGGAGTACGATCGTCATCTCGGCATTTCCTACTGGACGAAAAATTACCGCACCGGCATCGAAGCGGACGATCCCGAAGCGCTCAGCCGCCGCTACGAATACTACGATCCCGTTTACACTTTGCCCGAACAGGGCCAGGAGTTCTGGCGCGACAAGCCTGCGCATCCACCACTGGTGAAGTAGATAGCTGCACAGGGCACGCCGTAGTCGGCCGCCGCGGGCGTGTTCTAGGTGAAAACGCGACTTTACCGCGTCACGATAGTTTCTTCGGAATATCCGCTGCGATCGTCATTCAAGTGCCACGATCTTAGTTCTCTCGCGCCTTCATCGGCCACGCTCACGATAACGTAGCTGTACCACGGTAGCGCTTGCTTGCGGTCGATTTCGCTGGGCTTCGCCGGATGATCCGGATGCGAATGATACCACCCCACAACCTCCATGCCTCGCTCCCGCGCTCTTTTTTCGGCGGCCCACACGTCTTCTGGCGTGAGTGAAAAGCGGTTATGAGGAGAATTTTCTTCGCGATTCGCAAAGGGAAGCACGTCCAAAATTGCACGCCGGTCCGGCGTCAACGCATCGCCACCGATGTCTCTCCCCAGCAAAGCCCCGCAGCATTCGTGCGGATACTCGCGCACCGCGTGTTCGCAAATTCTGTCTGCGAGTTCTTTGCCGATCGTCAATGTCGTCGCTGCCTTCATCTCATCGCGCTCTTTCTCAAGTGCACGCCTGTTTGACCGAATCCTATTTGTCTTTTCCCGTTCACATGCGATGAGTGGCTGTTTCTCGCGATTTTAGGGAGAATCATTGCATGCGTTTTCGTCGTTTACCCATCATATGTATCGCGATATGGTCGCTGATTGGTCTAGCTTATGCTCAATTAGCTCAAGGCCAGATGCAAATGGCCAGTATCGCCGGCACGATTACGGATTCTTCCGGCGGAACGGTTGCAGACGCAAAGGTAAAGGCTACGAACAAAGCGACAAATCAAGTTTGGACCGCAATTTCGAACGCAGCTGGTGAATTTCAGATTCAGCCTATTCCCGCCGGCCGCTATTCGATCGAAGTATCAGCCACAGGTTTTCAGGTTTTTCGTTCGGGCGAACTCACCGTCGCCACCGGCGCTGTCTACAATTTGCCCGTGAAGCTGGAAGTCGAAGGCGCTCGCAGCAGCGTCGTTGTGAACGCTGAAGCCACGGACGACTTCAAGCCAACAACCGTAGTGCTGGGCAACCTCAGCGACAAACCGCTGCAGGAACTGCCCGTATCCGCGCTCGTCTTCAAGCGCGCACTACTCGACGATCAGCAAGCTCGCCTGCTCTCCGATGTGGCTAAGAACGATGCGTCGGTCGGCGAAGATTACGCCCCGGTCGGCTGGTATCAGGATTTCATGATTCGCGGGTTCACTCTTGATCTCGCTTCGGGCTTCAAAATTAATGGCCTCGCGGTTGCCGGAGAACAACTCTTCGCTCTCGAGAACAAGGAGTCCGTCGAATTTTTGCATGGCGTGGATTCCGACGAAGTGGGCGTAGCTTCCGGCGGCGGCCTTGTTAACTATGTCACTAAGCGCCCCGCTGTCGTTCGCACTGCGACGGTTGGAACTGATCAGCGCGGCACCTTTTATAGCGCCGTCGATCTAGGCACTTTCTTTGGAGCGCAGCAGCAATTTGGTATTCGCGCCAACCTGGCCGGCGAAAGTATGCACTCGTATGTTCGCGGCGCCGATGGTACGCGCGAATTTGCTGCGATTGCCGCGGATTGGAAAATCACTCCGAACACGTTCTTAAGAGGTGATTTCGACTATCAGCATCTCGTGCAGAAGTCTGTGGGCGGATACCAACTGCTTGGCGGCACCACCGTCCCGACGGACATCTCGCCCGACGTGATGCTCGGCTTCCAGACTTGGGCCAAGCCGAATACCTACGACGACTTCAACACCAGCATTCGCCTCGACCACAATTTCTCCGCGAATTGGCGCATGTTTGCCGCGGTAGACCGCAGCCATACTCTTCTCGACGACAACATCGCCTATCCTTACGGCTGCTATTACGCGCCGTCGTGCGCCAGCGGCAATACGCCGCCTTATTTTTTCGGCCCAACCGGGGAATACGACGTCTACGATTACCGCAGCCCGGGCGAAGTTCGCATCAACGACCAGTTCGAAGCAATCCTGCAAGGCCAGGTGAAGACCGGCCCGATCACCAACGATGTCGCAATCGGAACCAGCCTGCAGCGCCGCAGTGTCAATCTGCCTACGCCCGTGTACACCTACGTTGGCACGGAAAACATTTATCTACCCGAGCAGGCCTTCGCGCAGTCAACCGACCAGCCTGGTCCCGTCACCCTCGCAGAAGATACTCACCAATACGCGCTCATCGTTGCGGATCATATTCATCTGCCGAAGCGCATCGACCTCTCTATCGGCGGCCAATACGATACCCTGCACGATTTTCTTTATCCCAGCCAGTCTGTTTGGCTTCCGCAATATTCCGTGTCTTATCGACCGATCGCCCAGCTTCTGCTTTATGGCAATTACAGTGTGGCTCTGTCTTTGGGACTACAGGCACCTTTCTGGGCAACGATTAACCCCAGCGCGTTTCTAGCTCCCTTTTTTACTCGCCAAGTCGAAGCCGGAGTGAAATACGAACCCGGACGTCGCATTCTTCTAAGCGCGGCGATCTATCGTATGCGCGCGCCGTTTTTTTATCCGAAAGTCGTCAACGCGCAGAATGACATCGACTTCGTTTCCGAAGGACATGAAACTCACCGCGGTTTGGAACTCAGCGCGCAAGGCAAAATCAATAATCATCTGCGGCTCACCAGCAGCACCACTTTTCTTAGCGCGATTTCTTCCGGCACCGGAACGCCTGCCTTCGACGATAAGCAAGTGATTGACGTTCCGCACTTCCGCACTTCCTGGTTTGCCGATGTGGATGTTCCATTCATCAGCGGTCTGCATCTTTTGCCGGGCTGGAGCTATACCAGCGCAAAATATGCTACTCGCGACGATACTGTTGCTGTCTCCGGCTATAACCTGTTCAATCTCGGAGCCCGGTATAATCCCGGCGGCGAATGGAGCAAAATAACTTTCCATCTCTATG
The DNA here is from genome assembly GCA_036496065.1 of Candidatus Acidiferrum sp. Taxonomy (GTDB): domain Bacteria; phylum Acidobacteriota; class Terriglobia; order Acidiferrales; family UBA7541; genus Acidiferrum. The sequence goes on along the minus strand of DASXLU010000343.1, from coordinate 2,254 downwards.
CCGAAAATGTTTTGAATAAGCGCTACTGGAAAGATACCGGCGCAAGTTACGGCGACACATTCCTGCATCCCGGCGCGCCTGCAACCATACGTCTCACCATGCAATACAGTTTTTGACCTGATCCTTCGATCGACTATCGCGGCAGGGGAATGAGAAAAACGGAAAATCACATTGCGATGAAGTCAGACGGCGTCAAAGCGCACGGGCTTGATGGGCAACTTGTTCGTCCCGATTGGCCTGCTCTTCGCTTGGAGGAAGTTGACCAACTTCTTCGGCGATTTCCTGACGCTCGAAAAGCGGTACGAATTCTGTCGTACAGCCCGCGCCCTTTTTCGGCGGCAAGCGTCGTGGAAACTCCCGCTGGGAAGGTCTTCGTAAAACGGCACCATCGCTTGGTGCGCGACAAACTGTCCCTGCACGAAGAACATCATTGGATGTCCTACCTAAGCCAGCGCTGCAAACTCGTAAAGCGCCCGTTTCAAGACGACGCCGGGGAAACCGCAGTCGTCAGCGACGACTGGACCTACGAAGTCCATCCCCACGGCGACGGTATTGACCTTTACGAGCAGGCGCAGTCTTGGACGCCTTTTCTCAGCGTCGGCCATGCTCGCAATGCCGGACTCGCTCTTGCTAAATTGCACCAAGCCTCGGCCGGTTACCACGTACCAGCACGACGCCCCGCGCCCTTAGTCACCAGTTTCGGCGTTTTTTCCAATGAAGATCCTTGGCCCATATTAACTCGTTACGTCGAACAGCGCCCTGCGCTTCGCGCCTACCTAGGCGAGCGCGATTGGCTCCCAGAATCGCAACAGACGTACCGGCCGCTGCACGATAATTTGCGCCGTTTCTTGCCGACCTTCGGCCCTCTTTGGACGCAAAACGATTTCCACGCCTCGAATCTGCTCTGGAGCAACGCTACATCGGAAGCTGAGGTCACAGATGTTTTTGACTTTGGCCTCGCCGACCGCACCACTGCGCTGCACGATGTCGCCACCGCAATCGAACGCAACGGAGTGGAGTGGCTGCGAATTCAGGATAAGAGCTGCGATCCTTATTATTTGGGGCAAATCGAAGCACTGCTCTCTGGCTACGAACAACTTCGCCCGTTTTCGCGCACGGAAGCCGAGGCGCTCGTGGCCCTATTGCCCGTGGTACACGCGGAATTCGCATTATCCGAAGCGGACTATTTCACCGCAGTGTTGAACGATCCCGGCAAAGCGGATCTAGCCTACGTCGGGTATTTCCTCGGCCACGCTCGTTGGTTCTCAACGGAGCCCGGCAAGCGTTTGCTTGATCAGCTTGAAAACTGGGCGAGTAGACATTCCGTCAACATCGCAAGCCGCGAATCTCTCGCCGGCGAGGCTACAACCTAATGTCTCCACTAGAGATTGCCGCGGTTCTGTCCAGTGCGCTCGGCATATGGCTAACGACGAGGCGCAAACTTTCGTCGTGGCCTATTATTCTTGCTGCATGCTTTTTGTATGCCCTGGTTTTTCAGCGCGCTAAATTATATTCCGACATGCTGTTGCAGTTTGTTTATGCAGCTTTTGCCATCTATGGCTGGTGGCACTGGTGGCGCGGAATACAAGAAGAAGGTTCCGTTAGGGTCGAATCTTTATCCTCGCGAGCCCTGGCTTCCGGAATCATCTTTGGAGCGATTTGCAGCGTGCTGTTGGGATTCGTCATGGCGCGTTTCACGGATGCGGTGCTGCCGTACGCCGATTCCTCGCTGACCAGTTTCAGCCTGGTCGCTCAATTCTGGCAAACACGCAAACACATCGCCAATTGGTGGCTGTGGATTGTGATCGACACGCTATACGTCGCCATGTTCATCTACAAAAATCTTTACCTGACGGCCGCCCTCTATGCATTCTTCGTCTTTCTCGCCCTCTTAGGACTACGCGCTTGGCAGAAAACTTTTGATACACAGTTGCTATCCGAAACACCGGCGCACCTGGCCGAGCAAAAATCGGATCTCACCTAATTTTGGCCTTATCGGCTTTCGGCAACTTCTCTTTCTGGCATATCTATACTGGGGGTGGGGTGAATCTGGATAATCTGCGCCGAAATCGCGTAGTGAATCAGTTCTGCAAGCGTGTGCAGGTTCAATTTACGCATTATATTGGCCCGGTGCGTTTCCACCGTGCGTACTCGTATTCCCAGCGAAGCTGCAACTTGCTTGTTGCCGTTACCCAGCGCGAGCAAGCGAACAATTTCCAGTTCGCGTGCAGTCAGTCGCGACGGAATAACCGCC
>DASXLU010000342.1:0-10832 GCA_036496065.1 Candidatus Acidiferrum sp. | reverse complement strand
TCGATGCTGCTGGCCGCTTCGCAGAACGTATGGCTGCGCGAACACGCAGTGAATTATCCATTTGTCCGCCGCAGCGTTTCCCGATTTATGCCTGGAGAGACGTTAGACGAAGCAGTTGGCGCGGCGCGATCTCTGCAAAGTAAAAGTATCGGCACGGTATTCACTCACTTGGGTGAGAATGTTGCAGACCGTCAAGAAGCGCGCAAGGTAACTGAACATTATCTGGAAGTGCTTGATCGCATTCGTCGACAAAATCTCACCGCCGAAGTTTCCGTAAAGTTGACGCAGCTTGGCCTCGACCTGTCTTCGGAATTCTGCTACGAGAATCTTGCGCAAATTATTCAGCGCGAGCGCCCGCAAGCTACCGTCTGGGTAGACATGGAGGCGAGCAACTACGTTGACGTGACGCTCGATCTCTACAAACGCGCCCTGCGCAACCATCCGAATGTGGGTCTGTGCCTGCAGGCCTACCTGTATCGCACGAAGAAGGATCTGGCGGAGTTGCTTCCGCTCGCACCTTCTATACGCCTGGTAAAGGGAGCATACAAAGAGCCGCCGGACGTGGCTTTCCCGCAAAAGAGTTCGGTCGATGAAAATTATTTTTCACTCGCGCAGGATATGATTCGTGCGCATTCGGCTGGACGCTGCCCGCGCGCTGCATTTGGCACACATGATGTGCCGTTGATCCGGCGTTTGGCGGAAATGGTTTCGCAAGAGGGACTGCCCAGTTCCGCGCTGGAAGTGCAAATGCTGTACGGTATACAGCGCGCGGAACAGGAAGGGCTGGCTCAGCAAGGTTGCCGTTCGATCGTTCTCGTAGCTTACGGGAGTTATTGGTATCCCTGGTTCGTGCGGCGCCTGGCAGAACGTCCAGCGAATCTGTGGTTCATGGTGCGCAACGTAGTCGCGTCTTAGTGTGCGAGAGGAGTCGTGCTATGCGAAAGTTCAGTGCCGTGCTTGTAGTGCTTGCCGCTGTGCTGCTGATTGGCGCGCGCGTGCCTGAAGGCGACTGGAAACCGCTGTTCAATGGCAAGGATCTGACAGGCTGGAAACACGTTGGCCCAGGAAACATGACCGTCGAGGGCGGATTGATCCAGACCCATGGCGGCATGGGCCTGTTGTATTGGACCGGCGGCAAGCTCGGACAGTGCCGGATCCGCGTGGTCTACAAGATGCGCGACATGAACGATAATTCCGGCGTGTTCGTTCGCATCCCCATAGAGCCACGTGAAGAATGGATGCCGGTGCATTACGGCTACGAAGTGCAAATCGACAATCACCCAGAAACATCCAACGAAGACGAATACCATGTGACGGGCACGTTGTATTCCTTGACCAAGCCGCTGGCCAAGCCGGGCAAACCCGGTCCCGAATGGAACACCATGATCATCACTCTTGAAGGTCCGCATACCGTGGTGGAACTCAATGGCGTAAAGGTCACGGACTACACCGAAGGAGGTCCGGTGCCCGCACGCAAATTTAATTTCGAGCCGCAGCGAGGCCGCCGTCCCGATGAAGGGTATATGGGCCTGCAAAATCACAGCGACAACGACATCGTGTTTTTCAAGGAAGTCAGCGTTCAGTCACTTCCGTAATCTCGTTAGCTGGGAAATCGCCGTCCGCGGTATGAGAGGAAAATAATTATGAGCAACATGACTCGTCGTACGTTTTTGCAAGCCAGCGCAGGCACTACAGGCGCGCTTGTCGCGTCTCGCTCCATACTGCTGGGCTCCGCGCCCATTCCAGAGTCGACGAAGGCCGTTCCACCTAGCGATCAGTTGCGCCTGGGCATTATCGGTGTCGGCATGCAAGGCTCGCCGCTTCTTACTACGGCCATCACTCTGCCGGGCGTGCAGTGCGTTGCAGCGTGCGATCTCTACGATGGCCGCCACACGCTAGCGAAAGAAATTGTTGGCACCAACATAAAAACTACGCGCCGGTATCATGAACTTCTTGACGACAAGGAGATCGATTGCCTCATCGTTGCGGTACCGGATCATTGGCACAAACAGGTTGTCGTGGACGCGCTCAGCGCCGGGAAGGATGTTTACTGCGAGAAACCAATGTCGCACACGGCAGCGGACGGCATCGAGATGGTGAACGCTTACAAGAAATCTGGACGCATCGTGCAAATTGGCTCGCAGCGCGTAAGCTCTGTCATTTGCCAAAAAGCAAAGGAACTTCTGTCGCAAGGCGTCATCGGCGATCTCACTCTGGTGGAAGGTTCGCTTGGCAGAAACGATCCTACAGGCGCTTGGGAATATCCGCCGCCATTCGATCTTTCGCCGCAAAATCTGGATTGGGATACCTGGCAAGGCACGGTGCCGAAGCGCGCGTTCGATGGGAAACTTTTCGCCCGTTGGCGTTGCTGGAAGGAATACGGCACCGGTGTCGCGGGAGACTTGCTGGTGCATCTCGTGAGTGGCATGAACTTTATGTTGGGATGGAACGAGCCGCCCGCCCGGGTGATGGCCATGGGCGGAATTTTGCGCTGGAACGATGGACGCAATATGCCCGACGTGCAGGCCGCTCTCTACGAATACGGAAAGTATCCCGTGTATCTACGGCTGAATTTGGGTTGCGAAACGCCGGAAATGTATCGGTTCCAAGGCTCGCACGGAATCCTGGAAGTGACCGAGAACGGCATCGCTTCCTATCCGCAAACGGGCGAGGACTCTGCGCCAAGCTATTACGCGATGAACAGTTTTCCACACCAGATGCGGCAGGAATATCTGGCAAAGTGGCACCAGGAACATGAGACGCCGCCAGGCAAAGAACCCATCACCGAAGGCGTGAACTTCAAGGGCGATTCCTGGGACGATTTGCGGCCACATCTTTGGAACTACTTCCAGGCTGTGCGCAGCCGCAAGCCCGTCGTCGAAGACGCCGTCTTCGGACACAATGCGGCGCTGGCTTGTCACATGGCGAACGAGTCGTATTTCCGCAAGAGCGCGGTCACGTGGGATGCGGCTTCAGGACAGATCAAAAGCTAATCGAGCGGGTTATCCAGAAAACAAAAAAAGGGCTGAAATGTCAGCCCATTTTTTGCACGAAGTCTAAGAAGTCGGCATTACTTAGTTGGCGCGCTGAAACTCCACGTAGTCGCGGCCATGGTAAAAGCGATATTTTCCGGCTTCGGATGTGGCCATAATTTGCAGCGGCACCGGATGCTTGATGTCGGCATCACGCGTTGAGGTAACCTGGAACAAATCGTTGGCTCCCAGATCCATCACACCAAATTTATTGTTCTCCAGAAAACCGCAGCCATAGGCGCCAGGCTTCAGCGTCTGCCCGCCGATTTCCAGCGGCACTTCGGTAATCAGGTAGGCCTGATATTTTTCACGAATGCCCGTGGAATAACCTGAATTGTCCACCAACATGGCGAGCACATAGAAATCGTCTGCAAAGTGAACACCGCCGGCGTTGCGGGCTTGCACCGGCGCGGATTGCCCGCGGAAAAATACCTTGTCGGGAAGCACTTTGTTGTCGAGGTCCTTAGCCGCAAGGACCATTTCTTTTTTGGGCGCATCCTTCGCGGCGCTCTGCGCGTGCAAGAGCGATGCGCCAGAAAATAGCATCAGGGTTAAGGCAAAGATGACGGGACTGAGACGTACTTTCATAGGCTCTCCTTGTTTGAAGGCCAAAACAGGTTTCCAGAATTCTACATCGCCTTGAAGATTCCGCCACACCGGGAATTACTCGCGGAAGTAATCAAAGACGCGGTGGCCTTTGTCGCGGCCATGCTTGTGCTTCCAACGATTTCTAGGTAGTGCGCTTGCAGTAACCATTAACGGCTTCCATTATTGCGAACGCTATTCGCGATGTCGTCGATCTTCTCATCCAGCAGATTTAGTTTCCGGGCCAATCCCTGAATTTCTGATTCGGCGCGACGATTCACGTCGAAATCCAGTTCGCCCCGCAAACGGTCTTTCGTGTCCTGACGATTCTGGCTCATCATGATGACCGGGGCCTGAATCGCCGCAAGCATCGAAAGAAACAGATTCAGCAGGATGAATGGATACGGATCCCACGCACGGTTGCGCAGCAGTATGTTGATGAGCGAATAGATCACCATAAAGACCAAAAAAATCGTGATGAAAGTCCACGAACCGCCGAAGCGAGCGACGGAATCAGCAGTTCTTTCGCCCCAACTGGCTTCTTGCTCGATGATCTCGTTCGGATTGCGCATGGCGCGGATCCTTACCAGTTGCTGAGCGGCGTGAAACTGCCGGCCCAACGTGGTCAGCAGATCCATTCCCGCGTGAGGCTTTCGTTCCAACAGGACAGTGATGTCGTCCCGCGAGACTTCCAGGCACACCGCATCCTCCAAGGCGAGCGCCGTCGTCTGGTGTGGGGTCTGCTCGAGCATGGACGCGAATCCGAAGAAATCACCCTTCGATGGCTCGTCGACAACTACCTCCTGGTGATCTTCGTCCACCGTGGAAACACGAACCTTTCCCGAGATCACCACGTACGCGTGCTCGCTCGGTTCACCGATCTTGTAGATGCGTTCGCGGGCGGCGAAATTCCTGATTTCCACCTGGCCGGCCAGCACCGCGGTTTCGTCATCGTCGAGCAATGCAAAGAGCGGCACACTGCGTAGAATTTCGGGTTTGCAGGTCATTAAAAGCTCCTTTTCAGGGAGGTTGATTCTAAGATATTTGTCCTGGAACTGGCGATGGCGTTCTCCGCCGAGTTGGCGCGGTGAAAAATCGTCGGGAAGTCCATGGAAAATCCGATCTGGCCGCCGATTCGCGGACTCGCTTCGTATTTGCCGCCGAGCAGACCGAAGGTCACACTAAAGCCGTTGCGAATCTCATATTCGCCGCCGATCAAGCCTTGGAGCTGTGTCCTTCCCAGTCCGGAAACGTCAGCAACCCCGGCGTAGCCCTCGATCCCGAGCGTCAGGCGCGAGCTGAAGTCATGCAGCAACGACACGCCACCCGTGAACACGTGGCCACGCGTAGTTTGAATTCCAATCGCTCCGGTGCTGGTGTTTCCGGCAAACAGGAATCCGAAGTTTCCGTTCACGCGCGTTTTTTCCGTGAAAGGCTTCTGCGCAATCATGTTCAGCCAGTAGTCAGCCAATCCGGAACCCAGCCCCTTGCGTTCGTTACCGGTGGGAAATTCGATGTACAAACTCGAACCCAGCGCTGGAACCCAGGATCCTGGGGATGCCTTGTGAAAGTTCCACTTTATTCCGAGGTCGGTGTCTCCAAAACCGGTTGACGACGAGGTTCCACCCGCGCGGTAGATGCTCAAATATGGAAAGTCCAGGTCGAGTTCGAGATTATGCTTCAGTCCGTAGTTGATCTTAAAGTTGGAGGTGTTTTGACGGAGGTCCGGGAATTCCGAGGATTGTAAGCCGTCGAATTCGTTGAAGAATTCGAAATGTAACACCCCGGCTTCGGTCACGGCCGGGTCATCGGTATAGAAAGGAAGCTGCGCGGCCAGGGGTTTTGCCCCTAACAATAGAGCAATTCCGGCCAACAGACACAGTACGGTTGTCTTAATGAAAACTGACTTTAGGATCATCGCACCATGGAAACCATACAGGTCTGCCGACTCAAAAGCACAAAAGGCCGCACCACATCCTTCTCTTGAGAAAGAGAGCGAGTCTAGCTCAAATAGAAGGAAGCGCACGGAGCCAAGGCAGGCGCCGCGCAGCACGTCCCCACTCTCCACGGTATCGACCTAAAACCGTGCGAAAAGATAACAGGTTAGAACGCTTTCGAACAAGTTGTCCGCAAACGTTGTACCTGTTTCACAAATCGAATCACAACTAGGAAATCATTTGGCAGGAAGTAGGCGGGAATATCGGGTCGCCGCGAAAGGCCATTCGAAAATACATTTCTTCAGAATTGTGAAGCGCCCATCCAAGGTAGCTACTGTTCGTAGTTTTCGACGATCTTGCTTGGGCGCACTTTGGCTTTGTCTGGATCATCGCCGAATTCGCGAAGCGCCCGGCGTTGGCGCAAGAGGTCCCAACATTGATCGAGTTGCACCTTCAGCCGAGCCAACTTTTCATGATCGCCGTCGCTGAGTTCCTTTTGTCCGTACAGGCGCTCTTCTTCTTTCACTAGTTCATCGATGTGATTCAGCACCGACTGGTCCTTGTTGTCGCTAGCCATGAAATTTCCTTTCTCTTAAACGTAGCCATTAGATGCTGCCTGTAGGTACTAGGCTAGAAAGATTCCTTGGGATGTCCTTAAAGGTAGGAGAGAAATGGTCGGGGCGATTGGATTTGAACCAACGGCCTCCTGGTCCCGAACCAGGCGCGCTAGCCAGGCTGCGCTACGCCCCGACTGAGTGTGCAGGAAGGAATCCTGCGCAGGGACTAAGAATAGCATAGGAGGGCAGGTCGAACCAGATAACGTTGCCAAAGCGTGTTCTAGCGCTTCCCGGTGGCCCTAGGCAATGCATCTGGCCGACGCTGGATGAGAAGACGCCACACATTCCTCACCATATCGGACGACAGCTTAGAGGATCTGCCAAGCCCCAACCGGCCGTGACCAGTGGCGGCAATCTGCGGCCCTGAAAACTATACCGCCGGAGAGGTGCACCCCCCGGCGGCGGTCACAAGCTGGAACCTGCACGGTACGATTTGCCTAGAACTCGTAGCGCAAGGCGAATTCCATCACACGAGGCTTGGTAGACAAACGTGTGTAATCTCCGAATGTCGAGCCATATACATCGAGAAAGGAGTTTAGGCTCAACGCATCAAATCGCTTCGAGTTGGTAACGTTAAATACTTCCCATTTTAGTTGCAGACTGTGGTGCTCGGAATAAGGCATCAACCAGCGTTTGGCAAGAGACATATCGACGCTGAAAAAGCCCGGTCCTCTGAGGTTATTACGCTGGCCCGCACTTCCCGGATAAGGTTCGATAAACGAACTGGCGCCCTGTGAGAAGTTGGAAAACGCGTTCACGGCTCCTTGGTTGTTTGGGTCGTAGAAAGTACCCGTCTTCACAGGAGCCACTTGGATCGCATTGCCGGACAGATCCCAATCGGTCGCCCAATTGTAGCCATTTCCTACGCTGAACGGAAAACCGCTCGTCCAGCGGCCAAGACCGGCGAGTTGCCATCCCCCGACAAACGCATCGACAACGCGATTGACGTTGCGTCCGAATGTCTGGCCGCGGCCAAAAGGCAGGTCTGCAACCCAGTTGGCCGTCACCTGATGAGTAGCGTCGAAATCCGACACAGCGCGGAACTGATATGGACTCCACGCATTCTGAATCTGGCTGCCATTTCCGCCGATGGTGCCTACGCGCTCGGCATCCGAAGATAAATCAATAGATTTTGAGAGGGTGTAGGTGAAATCGAACTGAACTCCATGCGTCAACTTCTTCTTCAAATCGACTTGCATAGCGTTGTAGTTCGAATTGCCCATCGATCTCCACATGTAGAGCGTGGCGTATTGAGGGTTGTAGAACGAATACGGATTTCCACCGCCCGGTGTCGGAAAGTAGCTAACGTTGCTGAGGTTGGCATCTGGAATTCCACCGTTGTCCCAAATCAAAAGAGGCGTGGTCTCGTTCAAGTTCCCGCCGCAGAACAGGTCGAATGCGGCGAGTACGGGATTAGCAGTAGCTCCAGGACCTGCGCCGCATCCGCCAGAACTCCCCAGCGAATAAGCCCCGCCGGGTTGCAACGGTTGCATCATATCCTGCCAATACTTCACGACGTTTGATGGCAGCATGGAATTAGAAAATGTCGCGTCCGTTACAGCTTGACCGCCCTGAGAAGGCTGACGATAGAGCTTGGCTAAAGCTGTCGTCGCAGTGAAATAATCCACGCCTGAAGCCTTGTCTTTCAAATTAAGCGGTGTGGCGGGGTCGATCTGTGTCAACAGGCGCCGTCCAAGTCTACCGACGTAGTTGACCTCTAAAGAAAATCCACCTTTCAATTCGCGAGCAACAGAAAAATCGAAGGTGAGGGCATAAGGCGTCTTCAATCCCGCATCGATGCTGTGCGCAATGGCAAAGGTGCCAGTCGGGTAGGTTTGTGGGAAGGTCGCAGGAGGCGGCGGGAGAAAAATGTTATTCCCGTTCAAATCTTGCGTAGGGATCGTATTGACGCTCGTGAGCCGAGGGGAATCATAAGGCGAGAGAAATCCCGCCGGATTTGTCAGTTGCGTTGAAAGGCCGAATGAGCCATTCTGCGCAAAATCGTCGGCGATGCCCTGCCCAAATCGATCATAGACCATGCTGAAGCCGCCTCGAATTGCGGTCCTCCCTTCCCCGAGCAGACTGCCAAGCAATCCGCTGTCTTGTCTTGGCGCCCAAGCAAAGGCTACCCGCGGTCCAAGATTCTTATAGTCCCAGTTGTAATAGTTGGGCCCACCGTTCGCAGGACCCGACCAATTGAACGAGATCGGTGGATCGTTAAATGAAGCTACACCGTTTTCCCCTTCCTGAGCTCTGAGCAGATACCAGTTGCCAAGATTGACGTTTGGCGAAACCTGCAGCTTGTTGGTTTCCCACGGGGGAGAGAAAAGGTTATAGCGAAGCCCGAGCGTCAAAGTGAACGTCGGCTTAATTTTCCAGACGTCCTGCAAATACAATTCATACGTGTTGATTGCATACCGGCGTTTTATTGGAGACCCGTCAGGTAGGGCTGTTCCATCGCGCGTGAAATTGTATTGAGCATCAACTTCGGTGACCATTCCGAGAAGCGCCTGTAAAGGGAAATCGTAGGAGTTTGCGAAACCGGGATCCACAAACGGCCTTCCGTTGGGTACGCATGAAGTGGAAGACGAGTTGGCGCATGTTAACGCGGGATTCAGCGGCGAGCTTTTCACCGCATAGCCCGAAAGTGTGGTCCAAGAAGCGTTTGCTATACCATCGCTGTACGAACTAGCGAAACTGGTGCTCGGCGTGCGCGCAAAGGCGATTTGTGTGCCGAATTGCCATGTGTGCTTGCCTTTTATGAAAGTTATATCATCAGCGAAGCTATTGATTGGCCGTTGAAGATTGTGAGTACGTGTAATAGCCCCTGGCGGCCCAGTTTGATCGTTCAGGCCTCGGAAATAGATCCAGTCTTGAGTCGAGTTTCCAATAAACCCATCGCTTTCTCGAATGAAGCCATAACGAAAATTATTGATCCATGCACTGGTTATTGCAGCGCTGTAATTTACAATGAGACCTTTATTGAAGTTTACGACGGTTTCTGAGGGGGCCTCTCCAGGCAAAAATGGCGCCTGCCCATTAGATTCGTTTCTTAAAGCCGCACTCACCGAAATGCGGTGCTTCCCGTCTCTGGTTAAGTTGTAGTCCATTTTTGCAATATAGACATTGGAAGTGTCGGAGATGGGTGCACTCCAATTAAAACAGGAGTAATTGTAACCGTCTCCCGCATTGTTGCAATTAGCCGCTGGAAAGGTATTCAGATATTTCAGAACCGCCGAGTTCGGTCCCAAATGGAGAGGATCCATGCTGGTGAGTTGCGTTGGAGAAACTGCGGAATAACCCGGCTGAATACTGTAAGAAGCTCCACTTATACCTGCGACCGATCCCCCAGGACAGGTCCCGGTATCGAGGCTCCCATCGGGCAGCGTTTGGCATTGATATTGAATAATTCCGTCCTTCATAGCGGCTGAAGGAACCGCGTTGGTAACGCTTTGTGCTTCCGAACGGCGCGTACCTTCATAATTCATAAACAGGTATAAGCGGTCTTTCTTAATTGGACCGCCAAGAGAGCCGCCGAATATGTTGCGGATGAGTTTAGGTGCTTTATTGCATTGTCCACTGCTCAACGCTATCCCGTTATTCAAGCAATTCTGGATTTCGCCGTTTTTCACGAAGAAATCATTGGCACTGGTTAGTGTGTTGCGATTGTACTCGTAGGCCGAACCGTGGAACTCGTTGGTGCCGCTCTTGGTAACCATGGCGACCTGAGCGCCTGAAGCGCTGCCTTGATCCGAATTGTAGTTCGTCGTGGTCACCCGGAATTCCTGCACTGAATCCAGAGTAACGGGCAAAACGGATGTGAAGGCCTGTCCGCCCTCCGCATTTACGGAAACCCCATCTACCGTGACGTTAGCCTGGTCACTACGCGCTCCGTTTACCGCGCCATTGCGTGTATCAAAAGCCGGCACGTCCGGTCTGTTATTCGTATAGGCCACGCCGGGTTGCAAACTCAACAGATCTGGGACATTGCGCCCTTCGAGCGGAAGTGACTTAACTTGGCTTTCATTAAAGGCGTTTCCAATAGAGGCATCAATCGTGTTAAGGGTAACTGCTTGTGCAGACACCTCAACCGTTTGCGTAGAGGAACCAATCTCGAGGGTGACATCCAACGCCGCTGGCAAATTGACAAGCAGTTCGAGCTTTGACACCTCGTATTTTTGGAAATTCTCTTTTTCCGTAGTTACCGAGTACGTTCCCGGTTGCAACGAGAGAAATTCATATTGTCCTGTTGCGCCGCTCAATGTGGAGCGTTCAAACCCTTGATCCGGATTTCTTATGGTTACTTTCGCTCCCACAATCGCCGAACCAGATTTATCGACAACGGTTCCCCGCAAAGAGGTGGTGCCGGTCTGCGCGAGGGCAATCGGGAAGCTAGCTAAAATGACTAGCGCCAGGATGGCAATGGAAGTACGTCGAATAGAAGTCCAGATCATGGACAACTCCTTTCGTGCGCGCACGAAATCGTTATCAATTCCTATAAAACTGGTTAGGGAAAGATCCGGGCTTTAATGGTACTTAGCGCGAGAACCACTAACCAATGCAGCTCGCTCGACCAAGCGAGTTGCAAAGCCGACCACCCGCTAACCACCCTCAATTGGGATAGCTTTTAGGACAGAAGGGCACGCCGTGTCAAGAATGTA
>DASXLU010000341.1:0-3757 GCA_036496065.1 Candidatus Acidiferrum sp. | reverse complement strand
CGATGTTTGCCGCGAATACGAAGTGCCGTACGTGCTTGGCGAAACGGAAGAGGCTGCGGCGGGCTTCACCGCCGAGAGCGCTTCGGAGACCGCGGCCCTGGTGTTGATACGCGCGCCGTTTGCCGCAGGTGTTGCGTTCCCTGACGCCAAGCTCACACTTTTCGGCAACGCGGATCTGTTTGACGTAACGCCTGCGGTTGAACGTCCCAGCCGCAAAATTCGCACGTCAGGTTTCTTCAGCGATTTCGCGGAGCTGAAGCCCGGCGATTTCGTCGTACACGTCGATCACGGCATCGGGCAGTTCGAAGGCTTACGCATCATCGAGTCGGATGGGCGCGGCGGAGAGTTTATGCTGCTGCGCTACGCCGAAGACTCCCGGCTCTACGTCCCCCTGGAACGCATGGACCTGGTGCAGAGCTATCGCGTGGTGGAGGGAAACCACCCCCCGCTGGACCGGCTTGGGGGCACGGCCTGGGCTTCGCGCAAGACGCGCGTGCGCAAATCGCTGGAGGATATGGCCGATCAGCTTCTGGCGTTGTATGCCGAAAGAAAAACGGCGCAGGGATTTGCGTTTTCTACGGATGGCAACTGGCAACGCGAATTCGAGGATGGGTTCGAATTCGAAGAGACTCCGGACCAACTTACCGCCATCGCCGATATCAAACGCGACCTGGAAAAGCCATCGCCGATGGACCGATTGCTGTGCGGCGACGTGGGTTACGGCAAGACCGAAGTTGCCATGCGCGCCGCGTTCAAGGCGATTGCGGATGGCAAACAAGTTGCTGTGCTGACGCCGACAACAGTGTTGGCTTTTCAGCATTTCGAAACCTTCAAGAAGCGTTTCGCGGCTTTCCCTACACGAATCGAAATGCTCAGCCGGTTCCGCACGGCGGCGGAGCAGAAAGTCGTTCTCGCCGACCTCGAAGCGGGGAAAGTGGACATCGTCATCGGTACGCACCGATTGCTTTCCAAGGACGTGAAGTTCAGCGACCTGGGTATTCTAGTCGTCGATGAAGAGCAGAGATTTGGCGTGGCACACAAGGAACGGCTGAAGGAGATGCGTAAGAACGTTCACGCTTTGGCGCTTTCCGCTACGCCAATTCCGCGAACACTGCACATGTCGCTCGTGGGCTTGCGGGACATGTCGGTGATCGAGACGGCGCCGCGCGACCGCCTGGCCATTCAGACCGTGGTTACGGCCTTTAATGAAGAAGTGGTGCGCAAGGCCATCGAAACGGAGCTTGCCCGCGATGGGCAAGTGTATTTCATCCACAACCGCGTGGAATCGATCTATTCGCTCGCCAGTCTGGTGAACAAGCTCGTACCCAAAGCGCGTGTCGTCGTTGGGCATGGACAGATGGGCGAGAAAGATCTGGAAAAGGTGATGCTCAAGTTTATTCGCGATGAAGCGGACGTGTTGGTGGCGACGACCATCGTGGAAAACGGTCTGGACATTCCGCGCGCGAATACGATTCTGATCAATCGCGCCGATCGCCTCGGTCTAGCCGAGCTTTACCAGTTGCGAGGTCGAGTTGGCCGGGCCCACCAGCGCGCATATGCGTATCTGCTTGTGCCGCCGGAGCGGACGCTCTCCGACATTGCGCGCAAACGTCTCGCTGCGATGAAAGAGTTCAGCGAACTGGGCGCGGGCTTCCGTATCGCGGCACTCGACCTGGAGCTGCGCGGCGCAGGGAACATGCTGGGTCGACAGCAGCACGGGCATATCGAATCCATCGGTTTCGACCTGTACGTACAGATGCTGGAGCGCGCCGTGGCCAAGCTGAAGGGCGAAGAATCCGCGCCAGAACTGCGCACTACGCTAAGCCTTGGGATGGATGTGCGCATCCCTGAGGAATACATTCCCAGCGAGAATTTGCGTCTGCGGACCTACAAGCGGGTTTCGTCGGTTGCTACTGAAGCGGAGAAGCTGGATGTGCGCAAAGAACTTGAGGATCGCTTCGGTCCGCTGCCCAAGTCCGTGGAGAATCTGCTGGAATTTGCGGTGCTCAAGAGCTTGAGCGAACGCCTGCGCATCGCCTCGGTCGAGCGGCAAGGAGCCAAGATCGCTCTGCGCTTCCATCCCGAGACGCAACTGGAGCCTAGCGTCGTGGTGAAAGTGGTGCGTTCCCGCAAAGGGATTAAGCTCGATCCCAGCGGGGTCCTGTGGATGGAGTTGCAGCGGGGTGAATCGGCGCCCGCAGCCCTACGTTCAGTGCTCGAAGGCCTCAGTGAGGATCCTGTACTGGTCTCACCGAGCGGGAGCGAAACGGCAGGAAAACGGAAGAGATGAAGGAGCGTAGGGCTCTAATTTTCTAATTTGCGCATTGTGCCGATGAGTTCTAGACTCTCTTAATGAGGCTTTTAATGAACAGAACCACCTACCTCGCTATATTCCTGCTGCTGGCCTGGCCGGCGTTCGCGCAGAACCCACCGGCGTCGCAGCCGCCTGCGCAGACTCCTCCCCCGGCACAAAATCCGCCCACGCTGGAAAAGCCTCAAATGGAAGAGCCGGAACCTGCCGACGATACCAAGTCTGCCCCCGCCGCCAAAAAGCCGGACTTGCCGAAGTCGACCGCGCCTGCTGCCAAGAGGCCTGGGGAAAGCGAAGGAAAAGTAGTCGAAGAAATCGTGGCGCGCGTGAACAACGACATTATTACCAAGTCTGAACTGGAGAAGGCACGCGCAGCGGCGGAAGAAGATGCGCGGCAAGATTGCAGTGGTAAATGCACTCAGGAGCAGCTACAGATCGCCATCGAAGATCGCCAGAAGAGCGCACTGCGCGACCTGATCGACCAATCACTGCTGGCGCAACGCGGCAAGGATATGGGTATCTCGG
Organism: Candidatus Acidiferrum sp.; assembly: GCA_036496065.1. Taxonomy (GTDB): domain Bacteria; phylum Acidobacteriota; class Terriglobia; order Acidiferrales; family UBA7541; genus Acidiferrum. The sequence continues at coordinate 921 of DASXLU010000341.1, read as the reverse complement.
TCGAAACCGATGTTGTGAAGCAACTTGATGACGTTCGCATTAAAAATAACCTGCCGGATATGGACGCGTTGGAAAAGGCGGTCACTTCGCAGGGGATGAATTGGGACGACTTCAAAAGCAATATTCGCAACCGGATACTCACGCAAGAAGTGATTCGCAGTGAAGTAGGCAAGCACATCACCATCACACACGAAGAGGCCACGAAGTATTACGAAGAGCACAAGAAAGACTATGTGCGTCCGGAGCAGGTTGCCATTCGTGCCATCGAAGTGAAGACGGAAGGTAAAAAGGACGCGGAACTTCCGGAGCTGAAAGCCAAGGCGCAAAAGCTGCACGATCGCGTGAAAGATGGCGAGGACTTTGCTGAATTGGCCAAGCGTTTTTCCGATGGACCAACCGCCAAGCAGGGCGGCTTCCTGGGCGTGTACAAGCGCGGCGAGCTGAACAAGGAACTTGAAGACATGGTCTTCAAGATGAAAAAGAACGAACTCACCGACGTGATCGACACCAAGCAGGGCTACCTGGTGATGCAGGTTCTGGAGCACTACGACGAGGGCGAGCAGCCTTTCCCCAAAGTGGAAAACGAAATTATGGATCACTTGTATAGCGAGCGCATGGAACCGGCGCTTCGCGAATACCTGAAAACACTTCGCGAACAGAGTTATGTGGTGATCAAACCCGGTTATCAGGAGATGGCTGGGGGAGGGAATTCGGAAATTGAGGAAGTGAGCACGACGCCGGAAGCCGTTAAGGAAAAGAAAGGGCACAAGAAATATTTGTTGTTCGGGAAAAACAGCAACCAGCCAAAATCATGAAGACTACGTTCGTTAAAGATTTAACGGCCGACCAGCCGATTACTACGTTTTTTCTCGTCCACGAAAAAGAAATTCGCAATACGGCTTCCGGGAAGCCTTATCTCCG
>DASXLU010000340.1:0-14713 GCA_036496065.1 Candidatus Acidiferrum sp. | reverse complement strand
TTTTCCGTTAGCCACGCAGTTAAACGCCACGCCGCCCGCCAGGCAAACCGCCTTCGCCCCAGTCCGCGCCGCAAGCTTTTTCAGCATTCCCAAATACACTTCTTCCAGCCGGGCCTGCAACGAAGCCGCCATGTCGCGATGACGCTGCTCCAGCGGCTCATCCGGATGCCTCGCTGGCGCTCCGAATTTCTTCGACATTGCTTCGGAAAACACTTTGCCGAGCACTGGCGTTTTGTCAGACTCTGCCCACGACATTTCCGGTCCTGTCGTGTGGTGCGTGAAATAATCCAGCCCCAAACGAAATCCAAACTCGCCGCCGTTTGGCGAAAATCGCACAATATCGCGAAACGCTTCCACGTATAGCGGCTGGCCATAAGCTCCCAGTCCCATCACTTTGTACTCGTCGCCAAATTTCAGGAAGCCCAGATATTGCGTCACCGCGCTGTAGTACAAGCCCAGCGAATGCGGAAACGCGATCGCTCCGTCAATTTCCATCTTCGCGCCGCGGCCCACTCCCCACATCGTGCTGGCAAAGTCTCCCAGTCCGTCCGCGGAAAGCAGCGCCGCATGTTCGAAGGGCGACACAAAATAGCTGCTCGCCAGATGCGCCTGGTGATGCTCGATGCGATGAAACTTTGCCTTTAAATTTTCTGGATCGCTCTCAAACGCCGCCGCCAGCGCTTCCGGGATGCCCGTAAACTTGGTCATCACCTTCATTCGTTCACGCGCAAACGATGGCATGCGAATCGCGTAGAAAAGTTTCGTGGCCAATCGCGCGTATGGATTGCGCGGTACCGCCACGTGATCCACTTCCGCCAGCGTGATGCCGCCCATCTTCAGGCAGTACCGAATCGCCTCCGCAGGAAATCCCGCCGCATACTTCACGCGATTGAAGCGCTCTTCCTCCACCGCAGCCACAAGCTTTCCATCGCACACCAACGCCGCCGAGGCGTTCCCGTGATACGCATTGATCCCAAGAATATTCATGATGAAGTTCTGTAGACGACTCGAAGTTATCTTTTATCTCTGGCGCATCAACGATTCGCGCGCTCTAACTCAAATGCCGCCGGCACCATTCGTTCAGCACGTAGAGCGACCACGGGCGGGACCATGTTGTTTGGGCATTCTTGAAATTATCCCACACCATCCGCACACCTGCAGCCCGCAAGTGGCTCTGCAGCGCCGGCGCGATGTTTGCGAAGCTTTCTTCCAGGCGCGGCCGCAACGCGGACCGCATCCAATCTTCCCACGGCAGCGTGAACGTCCTCTTCTTTTGCTGGTGCACTTCCGCCGGCAGCAGATCGCCCAGCGCCGCTCGCAGCAATGCTTTCGGCCGGTCCGCTTGCACTCGCGCTTCGTCCGGCAACGCGTTCATGAACTCCACCAGTGGCGTGTCCAGCAGTGGCACGCGTACCTCCAGCGAACGCGCCATGCTTACCGAATCCGTGTCTCGCAGCAACGTGCTCACCATGTACGTCCGCATCTCCAGCCACGACACGCCGGCAACCGGTTCGAGCTTACGCGCCTGATCCGCTGCGCGTTCCAGCCAGCCGAGCCATGTCGGTTCCAGCGTCACGCCATCCGAACCGATTGCGCTGCTCCGGTACCGTGGTTCCGTCAATCGTTGCAACTCAGTCGGCGGAAACAGTAGCCGCGTAAAAAAATAAGGATGCGGCAGCGCATCCGGCATCAGCCACGCATCGCGCACTTTGCGTGTCGCATCCACGGTTTTCTGCCGACCTGTCAACGCATTCACGAATGGCGTGCTCAGCCGCCGCAATCCTCCTGGCACAAGTCGCGCGATGGACTCCAACTGCATAAGTCGCGGCGTATCTGCAAATGTTCCGTAGCCCGCGAATAATTCGTCGCCTCCCAGTCCCGATAGCGCCACCTTCAATCCAACTTGCCGCGCCGCCCACGATACAAAATACGTATTCACTCCATCCATGGTTGGCTGATCCAGCGCCGCCACCGCTTCATCCAGCCGCGCCAGCATGTCTTGTCCCTGCAGCGGCACTTCGGTGTGCTTTGTTCCTGTTCGTTGGGCCACTTCGCGCGCCAGTGGTGCTTCGTCGTACGGCGTATCCGGAAACGCCAGCGTGAAACTCTGGATGCCTCGCTGCGCGCGCCCCGCAAGCGCGGCAATGGCGCTCGAGTCCAATCCACTCGACAGAAAGAGTCCTACCGGTACATCTGCAACCAGGTGAGCGCGCACTGCGTCGTCCAAAAGCGTTCGCAATGCAGGTACTGCCGACGAAAAATCGCGCGGCTTCCGCACATCCCGTGCCGCGGCACTACGCGTCGGATCCCACCACGGCCTCGTGCGCGGCACACGCCGCCGGTCCGGAATATGCAGCAGCAACCGGTGTCCCGGAGGAAGAGAGAACACGCCCTCCAGCAGCGTCACCGGTTCGGAAACGCTTCCGAACAACAAATACGAAGTCAGCGCATCTTCCGAGATGTTTCGCTGCACCATTCCCGAAGCCAGCAGCGCCCGTACTTCCGAAGCGAATACAAATCCCTCGGCGTTTTGCGAGTAATACAGCGGCTTTATTCCTAATGGGTCGCGCCCCAGAAACAACACCGGAACTGTTGCGAAGCGCTTGCGCAAATCCAGCAGCGCGAATGCAAACATGCCGCGCAATTCGCCGAGCAGGTCTTCGCCCCACTCTTCCCATCCATGCACGAGAATTTCCGTGTCCGAATTTGAATGGAATTTATGTCCTGCTAGTGTCAGGCGATTACAAAGTTCGCGGTAGTTGTATAGCTCGCCGTTAAAAATAACGGCCACATCGCGCGTCTCGTTCCAAATAGGCTGCTGGCCGCCTGCTAGATCGATAATGCTCAGCCGGCGCATCGCCAGGCCCACGCCTGGAACTCGCGCGTCATTTACAAGGAAACCCTCGTCATCAGGGCCGCGGTGCAGCATAGCTTTCGCCATGGCGCGCACACACGTTTCTGCTTGCGCACTACTGGATGCGTAGACCGTTCCGCAAATTCCGCACACGCGGCTATTTTATCTCCGGAGTCGTGAAAAAGGTGTTCGTAGCGCGTACCAAGTTGTCTCGAAGGTGAAATCTAGGCGCTTTCAGTCGATTATCGGCCAGCCAGGCCAGCGCGACTCGAGCTACGGCAAGCATCAGAAACGCCATCACCGACGCAAATAGGTAAAAAAACGACCGCCGTTCCAGCAGCAAACTCCAATCCAAGGAATCGTCCCAATCGGGAATCGTCCGGTCCAGATATTTGCGCAAGCGAAATCCGTTAAAGGGCAGCGCCGAAAATCGCACGTGCGCCGAACTCTCGTAGCTGTAGTCGCGAATGTACCCGGGAATGCGGGCGGCCGCCTCGTCGAAGATCGCCGGTTGCTGTAAATCTCGGCGCGTCAGCAAATTTCCGCTCGCGTCGCGCATGAACGTGCGATAGGTGGCATCCGCAATCACCCAACGCCCGTCCACTAAAACTTCCGCCACGACATGCTTCGCGGTTCGGTTGGGAGACAGCAGCAACAGACGCCGTGCTGGCACGCCAGCGCTGCGCGACAAGTTCAGGAATGCATTGGTTGCGCTGCCGCAGACCTGCAGCAGTTGTTGGTAATTCAAGGTGTCTTGCGGATCGCGCGTCGAAAGTTGCTCCACGTGTGGCGCGTTCATTCGCGGCGGGCCCACCCGCATCCAGTCCAGGATCGCGTCGCCTTTTTGTTGCGGAGTCGCGGAATCCGCCACGATCGCGTCCGAAAAGCCCCGCAAATATTTCCGCACAGAATATTCCCACACTCCGCACCACACGGACGCAATCAGTGCGCCCGCAAGCAATAAATTGCAGGTCCACCATACCAGCCGAAATGCGCGAAGCCGATCCACGGACGGAGTGCTTCTCCAGATGCTCAAATTTTCTTGCGATCACTCGGACCCAAAAGTTTACCGTATAGCGCTTCCATCTCGAGCAGAGGCTGGGTCCAACCGAGGTTTCGAAACGCAGAAGAGCAGCCGCCCTGAAGTTTGCCATAAAGTACATCGTCTTGCAGAAGTTCTTTCAGTCCTCGAATTAAATCTGCCCGATCGTGTTTCACCACGACACCTGACAAATCTTTCAATAGCGGCGCGATACCGCACTGATCTGTCACAATCACCGGCGTTCCCGCAGCCACCGCTTCCGCGGCTGTGTTCCCGAAGTTTTCGTTCTGCGAAGGCAAAACAAAAATGTCCGCATCGCGGTACGCCGCCCATTTTTGCTCGCCTTCAAGGGCTTTCGAAAAGTGTACGTTGCCGCTCACTTTCAGTTCCTTCGCCATCGACTGCAGTTTACTCAGCATGTTTCCTTCATCCGGCCCAACAAAAGCCAGGTGAACTTGCTGCCTTCCCATCGCATTCACGATTTCCGGTGACGCAAAAGCCTCCAGCAGCAGGTCCGGACTCTTCTTATTCGATAGACGTCCCAGAAACAGCAGCAGTTTCGCCTGCAACGGTATTCCCAGGGCCGCGCGAAAAGTTCCTCGCTCCGGCAGCCCTTCCGGAGGCCCCTCCACTCCGTTTCGCCGCAAAATGATTTTGTCTGCAGGGATTCCGCCCGCGATCAATTCGGTCTTCTCCTGTTCCGCTGTCGCGATCACCGCTCCTGCCCCGGAAAACAGCTTGCTTCCCCACATTTGGTGATAAATGCCCTTCAAGAACACGTTTCGCACGATTGGCACGAACATCCCGATCGGTTCCACGATGTAGGGAATTCCCCGCGCCCGGCATTCCTTCGCAACGCGTTTCCCCAAAAAGTCATAAAGTCCGAAAATGTGTACAACTTCGAAATTCTCAAGCCGCGCGCGCAGGTACCTGCCCAACGCCGGATTCCAGCTCAGCGCGCGATAGCTCAGCCAATTCGCCAGGTAGATGGCGGTCGCTCCGTTAACTTTGCGTCTCTGCCCAAACGGGCTTGCCTCCACGCTCGACTCGTCGCCGCGCCCGCTTAATCTTTTCTTCAAGCCCCAGTCCGCCGTCAAAACCGTCACGTCGTGGCCCATGCGCGCCAGACCTTCCGATAACGCGCGCACTTTTGCGGGTGGACCGCCAAATTCGAAAAAAGGTTCGTAGCTTTGCGTGACGTTCAGGATTCGCATAATTCGCGCAAGATCTTTTTGAAGCCCTTGGCAAACGTGTTGAAGCGAAATTCTTTTTCCACCCGTTCGCGGCCCTTCAGTCCCATCTGCTTGGCTGCTTCTGGATTCGACAGCAGGGCATCAATCGACGTGGCTAGTTGCACGGTGTCTCCATGCTGCACCACATATCCGGTTACGCCATCTTGAATCACTTCTGGCGCGCCGCCATGTGCGCCTCCGATCACCGGCTTTCCATGCGCCATCGCTTCCAGATACACAAATCCGAACCCTTCGCCGCGGCTGGGCAGCGCAAATATCTCTGCCGCCGCATACGTTGCGGAAAGTTCCGCGTAGCTCAGCCCCGTCAAAAAGTGAACGTGTCCCTGCACGCCGCTGTCTCTCGAAATATTTTCCAGCCATTCCCGATCATCGCCCGTCCCCACAATCGCCAGTTGCAGGTCCGGCCAGTGCTGCAGCAGTCGCGGCAGCGTCATGATCAATGTATCCATGCCCTTGTAGCGTTCTGTCGCCAGCCAGCGTCCCACCGCCAATATCACGCGCCCGGAAGGGAACTGCGCCGGCAGTTTCGCGCTGGAAGTTCCCGTCTTCAATTCGAAGTCTGGATCGAGTGCCCACGGCAGCACGCGAATTCGTTCTGGAGCCACGCCTTGCAGTGAAACCAGAAAATCCGCCGTGGCGCGGCTTGGCGACAGCACCAGCGACGCTCGCCGCAAAGCACGTTTGCGCATCGGCGAGAGCGCTTCCCACACTTCCACCCCATGCGTGCAGACAATACTTTTCATGCGCGGCGCCACCACCTGCATCGCCCTTACGATTGGCGCCAAATTTGGATGCGCGGCCACCACAATTTTCGGACGCCGTTGCGCCGCTCGCATCGCCGTTGCCGCGAATCTTCCCTTTCCCCGCGCCGCGCCGGTAAACACAAACTCCCGCTCGCCCACGCGCATGCGATGCAATTCCTGCGTGTCGTTCAAGCTCAATATCCGGTATTCCATCTGCTTGGACGCGGCGAATTCACTCAGCACGAATGCCATGTGTCGTCCTGCTCGCTGAATTCCACCGGGAGCATTCAGTTCGGGAAAGAGGCCAATCAGCACGCGGTGAGTCTGCCAAACACCGCCGGGTTAACGCAAGGACTGTGTGCTTTCATTTAGCTTGGTAGATTGCTCTTCAATAGAGCCAGCTCGGCGATCGAGTCGATATACAAATCGGCTGTCACGGTTGTAGCGTCATGCTTTCCAAATCCGTATTTCACCGCTACCGCCAACATCCCCGCATTCCGCGCAGTCTGAATGTCCACATCCGAATCGCCCACCATCGCCGCTTCCGCCGCTTCCACGCCCAACTCTCCCAGAATGACCTGGGCTCCGGCCGCATCGGGCTTCTTCGTTTCGAAAGAATCTCCGCCATAAATCGCGCGAAAATATTTGCTCAGGTCCAGCCCTTTCAGAATTTCTTCGCTGATTTTCGTCGGCTTGTTTGTCAGCACCGCCATCGGTTGACCCGCACCCGCCAGTGCCGCAAGCCCTTCCACAGCGCCCGGGTACGCCCGCGTACAATCCAGCTTCCGCTCTTCGTAGTGCCCCAGAAAAATTCGCAGCGCCTTTTCCGTCTCATCCTGCGAAGTCTCCGGCCCCAACGCGCTGGCCACCAGTCGCGGCGCCCCGTGCCCGACATAACTCGCCACCAGGTCCATCGGCAATTGCTCGCGCCCCAAATCCACCAGCATCGCATTCACCGAATTGACGATGTCTATCTTCGAATCGATTAGCGTTCCATCCAGGTCAAATATGTACGCGCGCACCGCCGCGAATTTCTCCATAGCCATGGCTAACATTGTAATATGCGCGCAGCCTCGCGCTCATATTCTGCTTCCTTGCCGCCGGTATCCTTTTTTCAGTTTTGCTGTTCTTCACGTACACTTGTAAGTCAACTATTCATCCAATTTCATTCAGGAGCTCTCATGGCTTTGGTTTACCCGTTCCGCGCCTACCGGTACAACCCGGACGTCGCGCCCTTCGGCAATGTACTCACGCAGCCCTACGACAAAATCTCTCCAACGCTGCAGGAGAAGTATTACGCCGCCGATCCCCACAATTTGATCGTCATCGAGAAGGGCCGCAAATTTCCTAACGATTCCGAGAAAAACAGTGTCTACACCCGTGCCGCTCATGCCCTGAATGATTGGATCCAGAAGCGCGTTGTTGTGCAGGATGCCGTCCCAGCCTTTTATGCGTACACTCAGGAGTTCAACGTTCCGGGCACATCCATTCGCCGCACGCGTCGCGGCTTTATTGGCGCAGGCAAGCTTGAAGAATATTCCGCGGGCGTCGTTTTCCGTCACGAGCAAACGCTTTCCGGACCGAAAGCGGATCGTCTCGAGCTTTTGCGGCACACACGCACGCACACGGGCCAGCTGTTTTTTCTGTATTCCGATCCGCAATTGCGCATTGACGCCATTCTGGCGGAAGTCGAGTCTTCGAAAACTCCCGTCACGCTCATGACCGACGAGTATGGCGTTATCCATCGCCTTTTCCTGATCACCGATCCTCGCTACATCTCCACCATTCAACAGGCCATGGCCGATCAGAAGTTAGTCATCGCCGATGGTCATCACCGTTACGAAACGTCACTGAACTACCGCAATGAGTGCCGCGCGCGTGCCGGCAAGGCCACTCCAAACGCTGCCTACGAATGCTCCATGATGACCTTCATCAACACGCGCAGCGAAGGCCTCACCGTTCTGCCCACGCATCGCGTCGTCGGAAATCTTCGCGATTTTTCCTGGGCAGCGGTCCGCCGTTTTCTGGAGCCCTGGTTCGACGTGGAAGTTTTCGCGTTCACCGATGACGCGCAGCGCCTTCAGGCACAGCAGCGCTTCCTCAATCGTCTAACCTCCCGCAGTGCCGAGCGCGCCATCGGCATTTATCCAAAATCAGATCCCGGCTCACAAGCCTACTACCTGCTCACCCTTCGCCCCGGCGCCGACCTCGCGCAATTGCTCCCCGCCGCTAGTCCTCTACAACGCCAGCTCGACGTCGTCCTTCTGCATCAGGGAATTCTCGAGCCTGCCTTGGGAATTACCCCGCAGTCCGTCGTGGCCGAGGCCAATCTCTCTTATGAACGCGAAGCCTCCACAGCCTTCGAAGCTGTCGATGGCGGGGCGGCGCAGATCGCTTTCCTGCTCAACCCTGTCGATGTGGAATTGGTGATGCGCGTAGCCACTGCTGGCGAGGTTATGCCGCAAAAGTCCACTGACTTTTATCCCAAGCTCCTCAGCGGCATCACCATGTATCGCGTCGAATAATCAACGAAACAACCCAAAAATCACGCCAAAAATAAAAAAGGGCAGGCGTAAACCTGCCCTTCGACAATATTTTTTACCAGCCGCTCTTCGTCGCAGCCCTGCCTACGACTTCGAGAAGCTCGCCACCGCTTCCGCTTCAGTGTTAGACACATCGAAGATCGTCATCAGCTTGGTAATTTGTAGGACTTCCTGGAATTTCGTGCCCAGGTGGCATAGCCGCAAAGACGCCCCCTGTGCTTTCGCGCTGTGATGCGCCGCCACCAGCGTGCCCAGGCCCGCGCTGTCAATAAAGGTGATGTTGTCCATGTTCAGGACGATCTTCTTTTTTCCCTCGGCCACTAGTGTTTTGATCTTCTCGCGCAGCGCATTGCTCTCTTCGCCGAGCACGATCCGGCCGTCCAGCGCCACCACTGTTACGCCGTCCACTTCGCGTTGATTCATCTTCAATGCCACGTTGATTTCCTCCTCATGCGTGCACAAATCCGGCGGCAACCCGGGCCGGAGCCGCAAAGCATATCCGTTTTGGCTTCTTTCGCAAAGCGGCTTTTTCCTGCATTTTCGTCCGCTTGGCGACTAATAGTAGTCCGCGCAAGACATGTAATACCCACATTCGTTGCATACCAGCTTGCATCGGCGGGATTCCAGTCGTTGCGAGCATACCGGGCAGTATTGCGAGGCGTGTTCCCCTTGCCTTGCAGTCGCTTGCTCCGCTGCATTGGCGCTCGCGGAATCGGCAACCACTTCACCACGCACAGCCGGGGATGTCTGCTGCTTCCCGGTATATTTCACGGCCCTCCGGTTATAGCACAACCCTCTCGCAGGGGAAAGCGCGGCTGGACATCGCGCCCGTTTGCGCAACCTCCCCCGGGCTGCGCCCTGCGCGCTCTTGTTGTATTGTGGTCCCGCTCAATTCTGGAGGGAACTCTGGGAATGTCTCGCCGTTTCTGCCGCAATCATCTCAACCGGTTTCGATTTTCGTTGGCCTTATTTTTTGCCCTTGCCCTTTTTGCGTTGCCCATTTTCGCCCAGCCTGCCGCTGGTCCCTTGCGCTTCGAAATTTCCTTTCCCGAATCCTTAAGCGCCAAGCCACTCGATGGCCACATCCTTCTCGGCATCGCCCGCGACAAGGAAAGCGAGCCTCGCTTCCAACTCAACGAAGAGGAAGCCGCTAGCGCCCAATTCTTTGGCCTCGATGTCGATGCCTGGAAGCCCGGCGCGCCTGCCGTCATCGACGCCTCCACTCTCGGCTACCCTCTCGTAAGTCTCCGTGAACTTCCCGCCGGCGATTATTACGTCCAGGCCGTTTTAAATGTTTACGCCACGTTCCATCGCGCCGATGGCCACACCGTCAAACTCGCTCCGGACATGGGTGAAGGTCAGCAATGGAATCGCAAGCCGGGCAATCTTCTCAACAAGCCCATGCTTGTGCATATCGATCCCGCCCAAGGTGGCGTCATTCGCATTGCTCTCTCTGAAAAAATTCCGCCCATCACCCCGCCACAAGACACCAAGTACATCAAGCACATCCGCATACAAAGCAAACTTCTCTCCGATTTTTGGGGCACTCCCACGTATCTCGGCGCGATTGTTCTCTTGCCAGACGGTTTCGATGAGCATCCCAACGCTCACTATCCGCTGCTCATCGACCACGGGCATTTCGAATCCGATTGGCATTTCTTTCTGCCGCAAGCGCCTACGGGAACGCCTTCCGAACGCTTGGCCTATCAGCAATACGCCCACACCTTTTATCAAGCGTGGACCTCTGGTGCCCTTCCGCGCATGCTGCTCGTTTCCATCCAGCACGCCAATCCGTATTACGACGATTCCTACGCGGTCAATTCCGCCAACGTCGGGCCGTACGGCGATGCCATCACGCAGGAATTAATTCCCGAAATCGAGAAGCGTTTTCGCGGCATTGGCCAGCCTTGGGCGCGTGCTTTGGCAGGCGGCTCTACCGGAGGTTGGGAAGCGGCCGCGCAACAGATTTTCTATCCGGATTACTTCAACACCGCGTACAGCTTCTGCCCCGATCCCATCGACTTTCGCGCCTACCAGATGGTCAACATTTATTCCGACAAAAACGCTTTCTGGGATCAAGGAGCGTTCGGTAAACCACCGCGCGCCGAGATGCGCTCGGAAACCGGAAAGATCCTCGCCGTCATGGAGCCCACTGTTCGTCGCGAAGAAGTCATGGGTACGCACGGACGCTCCACCGATCAGTTTGGCATCTGGCAAGCCGTGTTCAGTCCCGTGGGAGCGGACGGCTATCCCATGCCCATCTGGAATCCTGCCACTGGCGTAATCGATCCCGAAGTTGCTGCGTACTGGAGAGAACATTACGACCTGCGCTACATCCTGCAGCGCGATATCGCCAAGCTTGGCCCCAAACTCGCCGGCAAACTCCACTTTGCCGTCGGAGATATGGACACCTGGTATCTCAACAACGCCGTTCATCTCTTCCAGGAGTTTCACGACTCACCCAAGAATCCATTTCGCATCGCCGACTTCGAATATAGCCCCGGCAAGCCGCACTGCTACGAAGGTGGCGGCGATATTTCCAACATGCAAAGCTTTGGCACCGTATACCAGCGCATCCTTCCCCAAATTGCCAAGCACATGATTGCCACAGCTCCTCCAGGTGCCGACATGTCCTGGACTTATTAAGAAGTCATGTCCGTACGATCCCAGTGAAGCCACGAGTCGCCCAAACTTGAGGGTGCCCCACCCTTGGTTTTAAAAGGTGGGTCTTCCGCTCCAACGCCACCGCTTCCATTTAACGTTCCAAGGATGCACAATAGCCGCCCCGGCGCTGCTCAAGTAACCTTCGCCGGACACACAGCGTCTAAATGAATGAGAGGTTAACGCACCGCCTCTCGAGGGTTCGCGGCTATGCGCAGGATCCTATCTTCGGCGTTTCTTTTCCTAGGCTTGCCTCTCTTCGCCTTCGCACAACACGGTGGTGGTATGGGCGGAGGTCACATGGCATCTGGAATGCGCGGCGCATCGATGGCCGCGCCCGCTGGAGCGATGCATGCCGCACCTGCAGGACGCGCAATGCCGGCGCGCGCCATGGTCGGAGGTCATTCGGCTGGGCGTCCCCCATCATCCAACATGCGCGCCTCGGTTCCCCATAGAACCTGGCATACCAACTCTCCGACTTCGCAGGTGCGTTTTCACCCGACCTCGCCGGCAAATCCGGTCGCGAATAATGGCCGATTTGGATCGGGCAACAGCTTTCCAGTTCCGGGCCTGGGTTTCGACTACCCGCACTTTTTTGCCACTCATCCCAATTTCGGGCGCACGCATCGCACCAACGGATTTATCCTGCCGTTTTTTGGTGGCGGCATTTACGTTCCTTATCCTTACTACGCGGACACGCCTTCCTATGACGAGCAGGCTGCGGACTATGCTCCAAACGATCCGCAGCAGAATACTTCCACTGAATCTACCGATCGCGCCGCTGAACAGCCCGCTCGCGAGAGCTCATCACACTTCAACTATGCGCCGCCTGCCGCACCGCAATCTGAATACATTTTCGTCCGACGCGACGGCACAGTTTTCTTTGCCGTGGCTTTCACTTGGTCCAATGACAAGCTCCAATACATCACCAAAGAAGGTTTGCGCCGCAGCGTCTCCCTTGACACTCTCGACCTTAGCGCCACGCAACAATTCAACGACCAGCGCGGCATCGCCATCCGCCTCCCCGCGTAACCAGCCGCACTATTCTGTAATTCCGACCGGAGCGCTCCTCACAGCATTTTGTCATCCCGCTCGCCCAGAGCAGAGCGAAGGACCAGTGGCACAGCCATTCCTGGCTGTGCTCTTCGATCCCACTGAAGCCACTAGTAGCCCAAACTTGAGGGTGCCCCACCCTTGGTTTTAAAGGGTGGGTCTTCCGCTCTAACGCCACCGCCGTTCCATCTCAACTCCTTGTCGCGCCCGCCTTGCACAACCATTCCTGCTTGCCCTGAGCGCAGCGAACGGGGCTATGCTCTAGGCACTCCATCACGAATCTCTCTACCCGTCGTTCCGAACGGAGTCTTCGAAGTGAGGATGTCTGCCCCATCGCGCGCAGTCTGCGCGATGAATCCCTCTTCGATCCCACTGAAGCCACCAGTCGCCCGAACTTGAGCGTGCCCCACCCTTGGTTTTAAAGGGTGGGTCTTCCGCTCCAACGCCATCGCCTGGAATTAAAATTCGGCTCCCTTAGCACTCACTCTTCCTCCAAAAGCCCTCTTACCCAAGCACGCCGAAAAGCATCTATCCTTTCATGACGACTTCGCCTCTGCGTTGGCTTTTTCAGACTCCGCAATGTCCCGGCGGTATCGTGTTCATCCGTCTTGCGGTGGGGCTAATATTTTTCACGCAAGGCATTTTGAAATTTACCGACCCGAAAATGGGTGTCGAGCGTTTCACCAGGATTGGTTTCCCTGATCCCGCCTTCATCGCGCACCTTACAGGATTTTTCGAAATACTTTGTGCTGCACTTGTTTTGCTGGGACTTTGGACCCGCTTGGCATGCATTCCACTGTTCGTCGTGATCTGCACCGCGCTCGCCACCACCAAAATTCCCGAGTTGTTTCACGCCAACCAGGGTTTCTGGTATATGGTGAGCGATGCGCGCACCGATTTTGCCATGTTCTGTTCGCTGATTTTTCTGTTCCTGGCAGGAGCAGGAAGATGGTCGCTCGATTGGCGATTGCAGTTCAAGCAGACGCCTGCAGGTTCTTTGTGAAAGTGGCACCAGTGTTGCCTTTCGCCGATTCGCGACGCAGATTTTTGAAGGCAGCCGGACTTTCGGCCGGTGCATTGTTGCTTGCGCCCAAGAAGGTCTTGTTGCGTGCGGCATCAATCCCGCAGGCGGAAACTCCCGTCCCTGCATACAGAATCCATATCCGCGATTCGGTCGTGGAGATTGCTCCAAAGCGTTTTATCTCCACCGTTACCTACAACGGCCAGTTTCCCGGACCCTTGCTGCGATTCAAGGAAGGAGACTCTGTCACCGTCGCGATTTTCAATGACACCGATACGCCGGAACAACTCCACTGGCACGGTCAAAAAGTTTCGCCCGATGTCGATGGAGCCGCCGAAGAAGGTACCCCGTTTATTCCCGCGCACGGCCAGCGCATCATTTCGTTCACGCCGGCACCAGCGGGTTTGCGTTTTTATCACAGCCACAATCGTGCGGGCGCGAATCTCGCTGCCGGCCAATACAGCGGGCAAGTGGGGCCGGTTTACATCGAGCCAAAGGAAAATCCGGGCCGATACGATCGTGAAGTTTTCCTGACCCTGAAAGAATTCGAACCCTCACTCAGCCAGGGCGGCGACATGGCTCAGGATTTTCTCTCTCCCGCGGCCAAGGTCAAAGAATTGGAGGAATCCGGTGAGTCCGCGATGAAAGCCTCTCTAGCTAAAGGACTGAAGCACGGATTTGAGGTCGGCTACCGCTCGTTCACCATCAATGGCCGCATGTTGGGTCATGGCGAACCGATTCGCGTTAAACAGGGAGAGCGCGTCCTGCTTCATGTCTTGAACGGCAGTGCCACGGAAATTCGCAGCTTGGCTTTGCCGGGACATACGTTTCAAGTGGTTGCGCTCGACGGAAACCCGGTGCCAAATCCAGCGACCGTCCCTGTGCTTTGGCTCGGCACCGCCGAACGCATTTCCGCGATCGTGGAGATGAAGCATCCCGGCCTTTGGATTCTCGGCGATCTGGATAACGACGATCGTCGTCACGGCATGGGCATCGTTATCGAATACGCGGGACACTCCGGGAAACCTGCGTGGCTTGCGCCGCCCGCATCCAAGTGGAACTATGCGCGTTTTGCCAAAACTGACGCGACCCCTGCTGCGCCCGACGACACCTTCGAGATGACCTTCGCGAAAGACAACGCCGCCGAAGAAGGTTTCAATCGCTGGACCATCAACGGCATCGCATATCCCATGAGCCAGGGTGTCCTACCCGCCAAATTTCACGTCAAGCAAGGGAAGCGCTACCGCCTGAAGATGCGCAACGCCAGCGACGATATTCATCCAATCCATTTGCACCGGCACAGTTTCGAACTAACACGCCTGGCAGGCCAGTCCACCGCCGGCATTCTAAAAGACGTCGTGATGCTCGGCGGCTACCAGGAAGCCGAAGTCGACTTTGTCGCCGATAATCCCGGCCTCACCCTGTTTCACTGCCACCAACAATTGCACATGGACTTCGGCTTCATGACCCTGATCGACTACGTTTAGGCGAGCGTCCTCAAGTATCTTCGTTCCGTTTCACCAGTCACGAGTCACAAGTCACA
>DASXLU010000339.1:0-2321 GCA_036496065.1 Candidatus Acidiferrum sp. | reverse complement strand
CAGCAGATGATACAGTTTTGCGCCCAAAATTCCCGCGAGACCCGCCACGGTAATCATCGTGAAGGCGTCGGCCTTCCATCCGCGGCGAACGAAATCAGCATTCAGAATATAGGCCGAAGTGATTAGGGCCAACGCAACCATCAAACCGAAGGTTGGAATGGTTAAAGGACCTAAGTGAAGGTATGGAATCATCGCGTCAGTTGGGCGTGCCTTCAAAAGTATACATGACGCACCACTTCAAGCCGGCGAACTGCGGCCGCGGCGATGAAAGCCCAATCCCAGTACGATCCAGGCAGCGAGTGCCACCCATTCCGCATTGCTGAAGTGGCCCGGAAAGGTCGGGATCAGCTTCATTAATACAAGGAGGAGCGAAACACCGGTGCCGACCGCCGCGATGATCCTTAATCGCGTGCCCTTCTCGATCAGAAAGAACGAGGAACACGCCGCCATCCAGCCCAGCGCCGACGCCATGGAACCAACTTCCGTGACAGGGACTAGCAGCGCATCGCCGACCATCAGGCCAATTAGGGTTGCCACGGTGACACCGGCGATGGCGACGGTGGGAGTGAGGTAATTAACGTGTACTGTCGCAAACGAACGAGGAATTGTGCCGCGGCGTCCGAAGGCGAACAGAAGCCGCGTAGACGCCACGAAATTGCCGTTGAACACCTGCAACAGCGCGATCAGCGCAATCGCAAAGATCAACCGCACCAGCCAAACCGAGTGAGTGCCCTGCTCGAATGCAATGGCGGTGGCGAAGCGTTTCCCGAGCAAGCTCTGCCATGACGCGATGTAAGAAACAGCGCCCACAGCAAGCACATAGAAACCGGCGCCCACCAGCAGAGCCATGGCGATCGCCTTGAAGAAATCGCCAGGACGAAATCCAGGATGTGCTTCTTCCGCAACTTTCGGGACAGACTCGAAGCCGGTAACAAAGTACGGCACGATTTGCAGTGTGAGCAAAATAGACGCGAGCGGCGCGTGGCTGAAGAGCGGCTTCATGTTCGAAACAGATCCGGTGCGCGCGCTAATTAGAACGAGCAGCAGGAACACCAACAAGACCCCGGTAGTTGCCCAATTCTGAAAAATCCCGCTGGCGCGAATGCCGCGATAGTTCAGATACGCAAGCAGTAGCGTGACAAAAACGCCCAGGATAAGCCTTGGAAGAAACACCGGCTGACCCGACACGCTGTAGAGCTGCATGCTGTCGAGCTGCGGAAAGATATACGCGGCCAGCTTGCCGAGCGCCACCGCTTCCCAGGGACAAACAATGAAGTACGCCAGCAGCATCATCCATCCGGTGATATAGCTGACAAACGGCGGGAAGACCTGCGCGGCGTAAGCCGCTTCTCCGGCGGCGTCAGGCAGGCGCGCTACCCACTGGCCATAAATGTAGCCCACCGGTAATAGAAGGATGCCGCCAACCGCAAAGCCGAGCATGGCGCCTAACGGCCCGCCGCGAGCCAGCCAGTCGTCCATCAAGACGACCCAGCCCGTACCGATCATGGTGCCGAAACCCAGCGCGAAATAATTCCAGAGGCTCAGCTTGCGGGCAAGGGTGGCCATCTATAGGACGCAGAGCAGTTCGTACAACAGATTTGCGGCGAGCAGTGAGGTGATTTCGCCCGTGTCGTAGGGAGGAGAGACTTCCACGAGATCGCAACCGACGATATTCAGTCCTTTTAACGCGCGCACCAAATTAAGGATCTGAATGCTGGTGAAGCCGCCGACCTGCGGCGTGCCGGTGCCTGGCGCGTACGCGGGGTCAACGCTATCGATGTCCAATGTTATATACACGGGCTGCTTGCGGAACACACGCAACTGGCGACGAAACAGCGCCATGCCCCGCTCGTGGAACTCTTCGGCAGTGATCATTTTGACTCTGTGCTGGCGCGCAAAATCGAAATCGTGTTGGTCGTAGACCTGTCCGCGCAAGCCTACTTGAAGAAATTTACCTTTGCGGATGAGCCCTTCCTCGATCGCCCTGCGAAACGGGGTCCCGTGCGAATAGCGGCTTCCGAAGTACGAATCCCAGAGATCGTTGTGTGCGTCGAACTGAATTAAGGCAACTGGCCCATGCTTTTTGGCGACAGCGCGCAGGATCGGCAGACTAAGCGAGTGGTCTCCTCCTACGGAAGCGCAGCGCGCGCCAGCGTCTAACACCGACGTCATCTGCTTCTCAACTCGCTCGAAAGTGTCTTCGATCGACAGCGGATTCACCGTGAAATCGCCAAAATCCGCGATGCGATGCTTCTCAAACGGATTCACCTTGAGCACGGGATTCCAAGGCCGAATGATCGCGGATTGCTGGCGCACGTGGC
>DASXLU010000338.1:0-5042 GCA_036496065.1 Candidatus Acidiferrum sp. | reverse complement strand
GCAGCAGAACTTGTCGATCTGCAATTTGCGTGGAAGGTTTGCAAGCACGTGAAGTCCAACGCCATCGTCTTCGCCAAAGATCAGGCTACGATGGGCGTCGGTGCCGGTCAGATGAGCCGAGTTGATTCCGTGAAGATCGCGGTGATGAAGGCGCAGCGTTCGCTGCAGGGCACGGTCGTAGCATCCGACGCATTCTTCCCATTTGCCGACGGCGTCGAGGAAGCTGCCAAGGCCGGCGCCACCGCCGTTATCCAGCCCGGCGGCTCAGTCAAAGATCCCGAAGTCATCGCCACGGCGGACAATCTCGGCCTCGCCATGGTCTTCACCAGCATGCGCCACTTCCTCCACTGAGCTAGCGGGGGAACCGTAAATCGCACGAATGATTGGCTAATTTGCTTCGCTCCATTCAAACCAATGCTGGGTACGATTGCACACGCTGCAAACCGAGAGCATCACCGGCACTTCGATCAACACGCCCACGACTGTCGCCAACGCCGCGCCCGAACCCGCCCCAAATAGCGCGATAGATGTAGCCACGGCAAGCTCGAAGAAATTGCTTGCGCCTATCAGCGCTCCCGGGGCCGCCACTCGATATTCCACGCGAAACCATTTCATCAATCCGTAGGTCAGAGCAGAATTGAAATACACCTGCAGAAGGATTGGCACCGCAATTAGCAGTACATGCAGCCATTTGCCAGTCAGATTGTCCGACTGAAAAGCGAAAATCAAAACGAGCGTTGCTAACAGCGCCAGAATAGTAATGGGAGAGAACTTCGGCAGCAGAACTTGTTCCAACCAATCTTTACCGAATCGATGGACAAACGCGACGCGGAGCGCTGCGCCGACCGCGAGCGGAATCACGATGAACGCAAAGACGGAAAGAAATAACACCCGGAAGGGAACCGAAAGCGACGATGCTCCGCTCACCAAAAAGCGCACAATGGGCGCAAACAGAAAAAGCATGATCAAATCATTCAACGATACCTGGATCAGCGTGTATGCCGGATCTCCATCCGTTAGGTAGCTCCACACAAAGACCATCGCCGTACACGGCGCCGCTGCCAGAATAATTGTTCCCGCAATGTATTGGCTCGCTTCGCTTGGCGAAATCCAGGCCGCAAACACATGCCGGAAGAAAAACCAGGAAATCAGCGCCATCGAAAATGGCTTCACCATCCAGTTGACGAACAGCGTGATCATTACGCCCTTTGGTTTTTTGCGGACCGCTCGGATCGACCCGAAATCCACCTTCATCATCATTGGTATGATCATCAACCAAATGAATATCGCTATCGGCAGGTTGATTTGACTGCCAGTTCCAAACTCTGCCGCTCGCAAGGTTTCAATCAATGCCGGGGAATATCTCCCCAAGAGCACTCCCGCAACCATGCACAGCGCGACCCACAGACTCAGGTAGCGTTCGAAAACTTTCAATTTTCCAGTTGCCCTCGGAGGGGACGAAATACTTCGTTCTACGTGGCTCATTCGTCGTCGCCTATGCGGTCCACTTCTTTCTTGATGGCTAGTTGGTCGAGGCTCGAGAGTGGCAGGCTCAGAAATAATCCAATGCGCCGGTCCAGTGTAAGGAATGTTTCGCGGAACGCTTTTTCGATTTGTTCGTCTGTACCCTTCACTGCCGCGGGGTCGGCAACTCCCCAATGGGCGGTGATCGGTTGTCCCGGCCACACGGGACAAATCTCCTGAGCGGCGTTGTCGCAAACCGTAAAGACAAAGTACATCCGTGGCGCGCCGGCCACGGCAAATTCATCCCAGCTCTTACTGCGCAGGCCTTGCGTAGGGAGTTGGGCAGACTCCAACTGCCGAAGCGCGTAGGGATTCACGCGTCCCGTCGGATGGCTTCCCGCGCTAAATCCATGAAAATTGCCTTTGCCGCGGTGATTCACGATAGCCTCCGCCAAAATCGATCGCGCGGAGTTGCCGGTACACAAAAACAGTACGTTAAATGGCGGTTTCATTTTCCGTCTCTATTCGTGCTAAAGGACTCTTGTCCGCGTTTACTTGCAGCACGATGTTCCGCAACACGCGTTGTTTTCCAGAGGCTTTTCCGCACGGATGAACGCACTCACGAACTTGTTTTCAACCTGCGGGGCCACTTCTTCCACATTCAATCCGGACGTCTGCAAGAATTCCCGAGCTTCTTCAACTTGGTAGACCCGCGTCGCTTCCACGTCCACGCCGCAAAATCCCGCGCTCTTCAACTTTTCACGATACTCGTTTTCTTCCAGCGCGCCCGCAATGCAACCCACCCACAGCTCCATGCTCTTGCGAATATCCGCGGGCACTTCGCCACGCACTACCACGTCCGATACCGCCAGACGGCCGCCCGGCTTCAGCACCCGAAGTGCTTCGCGCAACACCCGGTCCTTGTCTCCCGACAGATTGATCACGCAATTCGAAATGATCACGTCCACCGTGTTATTGGGCAGGGGAATGTTCTCGATCGTGCCCTTCAGAAACTCCACATTCTCGGCGCCTGCCTTTTTCTGATTCTCGCGCGCCAGAGCCAGCATCTCGTCAGTCATATCCAGTCCATACGCCTTGCCGGTCGGTCCCACCCGCCGTGCAGAAAGCAGCACGTCGATTCCGCCCCCCGAACCCAGGTCTAACACCACTTCTCCGGGTTTCAGTTGCGCCAGTGCGGTTGGATTGCCGCAGCCCAGCGAAGCTTTCACTGCATCCGCCGGCAGCGAACCCTTTTCTGATTCGTCGTACAAATTTCGGGTGATCGGATCGCAGCAGCTCAGCTCCGCCCCTCCCCCGCAACACGCCGTCTTTCCTTCCGTCACTTGCTTGGCTGCGGCGCCATACTTTTGCTTCACTGCGTCCCGCACGTTGCTTTCGCTCATCGCCAATCTCCCATTTATTTCGAAATCTGCACAATCGCCTCTGCCGGCACCACGCGGTTTCGCGTGCAGCACTCCTCATACAGAAACCCGAGCACTTCCCGCAACGCATCCGTGTTTGCCGCGTACCACAAAAATGTTCCCGAACGCCGCACCACCACCAGTTCGACTTGCCGCAACTTCTCCAGGTGGTGCGACAGGGTTGACGCCGGAATCCCCAACTCTTCCTGAATCTCTCCCGCCACCATCCCGGTGGGATGGGCCGAAAGCAATAACCGCACAATTTGCAGTCGCGGCTCTGCTCCCAATGCCGAGAAGCGGTCGGCTGAGCGAGTGACCAGCAATGGATCCAATTTCTTCATATTTCGATTATTCTAGAAATACGGTAAATGTCAATACCTTTTCGGAACCCTTTTCCTCTCCCTTGCATCCTAATTTCATGCTCTTGCCGATCATTGAAACGCCTCTTCTTTTCGCTTTTGACCGCGTTTCCCCTGCATGGGATACTTTCTAACTCTGGACTTTTATGACGCCAAACCGTCTTCTCCTTACTGTTGTATTCGCCGCTTTCTCATCTCTGCCGTCTCTCGCGCAAACTCCCTCCGCCAGCGCGCCAACTCCGTCAAAGTCAGCCGATAAGCTGTCGCCTCGCGCCGACGCTTACTACAACTTTGCCCTTGGCCATCTCTACGAATTGCAGTACGAGCAGACCAGTCAGAGCGAACTCGCCACCAAAGCGATCGACGCCTACAAAAAAGCGTATGCCATCGATCCCCAGTCGCCCATCATCGGCGAACGCCTCGCGGAAATGTATTGGAAGGCGCAGCGCATGCACGACGCCGTCGTCGAGGCCACTGAAATCCTGAAGCGCGATCCTAACGACCTGCCCACGCATCGTCTGCTCGCGCGCATCTACCTGCGCAGCCTCGGCGACATCAATGGCACGGCCGTGCAGTCTGAATCCGTTGGCAAAGCCATCAGCGAATACACCGAAGTCCACCGCCTCGATCCCGCCGATCAGGAAGCTTCGCTCTGGCTCGCTCGGCTTTATCGTCTGCACAATCAGCCCGACAAGGCCGAAGACGTTCTCCGCACGATGCTCAAGGAAGATCCGGAGAACGACGCGGCCGTCGAGCAGCTCACGCAGCTTCTTCTCGACCAGAACAAAGCCGAGGACGCCATCTCTCTGCTAGAAGGCATGACCGCGAAGACTCCGTCTGCCTCGATGTACGATTTGCTCGGAGACGCCTACACGCAGACGCACGACTTTGCCAGGGCGGAAGGCGCCTACCGCAAGGCTGTTGACTTGGAGCCCTCCGAACTGAATCATCTGCGCGGGCTCGGCCAGACGCTGCTCTCCGAAGAAAAATATTCCGACGCGCTGACCGTGTATCAGAAGCTCGTCGACCTGATGCCCGATGAAGCGGACAACTATCTCCGCATCGCGCAAATCTATCGCGAACTCCACCAACTCGATAAAGCCGAAGAAAATCTCGTAAAGGCCCGGCAGTATGCGCCCGGTAGTCTCGACGTGATGTACAACGAGGCCATGCTGTATCAGTCGCAAGGTCGCTACGACGACGCGATTCGCGTGCTTTCCGATGCGGTTACCGGCATCAAGTCGCAGTCCAACGTGCTTCCTTCGCGCCGCCGCTCGCTCGCCATTCTTTATCAACAGCTCGGCATGCTGTATCGCGACACCCAGAATTATCAGGCGGCCGTCTACACGTTTCAGGAACTCGGCCATCTTGGCGAAGAAGAAGACCATCGCGCGCGCATCCTGCTGATGGACACCTATCGCCTTGCCAAGGATTTGCCGAAGGCTCTACAGGTCGGTCGCGAAGCCATCGTCAAGTATCCCAACGATCCGTCCATCCGCCAGAGCCAGGCGTTGCTTCTCGCCGAAAATCAGCAGACCGATGAAGCCATCAAGGTTCTCCAGGCGGAATCCAAGGGCGCAGCCCCGGATCGTGAAACTCTTCTGAACCTTGCGCAGATCTACGAACGCGCGCATCGCTACAAGGATGCCGAAGAAGCCGCGCACAAAGCCGAAGCGCTCCCCGGCGAAGCTCACGAAAACGAAACAGCTTGGCTGCTGCTCGGCGCCATCTACGAACGGCAGAAGCAATTCGACAAAGCTGAAGAGCAATTCAAGAAGGTGCTCGCCGTCGATCCCAA
>DASXLU010000337.1:0-4044 GCA_036496065.1 Candidatus Acidiferrum sp. | reverse complement strand
GGCACCTCGATCGACATTTCTCCTGTGGGACGCGGACTGATTCGTTGGTGAATCAATTCCGGAAATAACTGGACCGCGGATTCCCTGAAACGCATCTGCCGCGAATTGCCGGTAATAATACGCCCGGGCCGGCTGCGAATCAGGCAACTGGAATCGTCCGACAAAAACTTCCAACCGTTGTGTGCGCAGGCGTAGGCCAAGGAACTCTTACCCGCACCGGAGTCGCCGCACAACAAAACGCCGTGCCCATTCAATTCCACGCAGGCCCCGTGTACGGACGTCAGATAAAGTGTCTCGAGCAGAATCCACGCGGTGCCTTCCAAAAAGTGATACCGAAGGTACGCGCGATCGTTCACCGCCGCCTGCGTCAGCCAGCCAAACGCAAAGCCCTCGCGCGAGTCCAACAACACGAAATTCTCAGAATCCGATATCTGTGTCAGCAGATGGCCTCGCCCGCGAACTACTGGCGCGTTAGGCCGCTCGGTGGAACTGCCCGGCAGAACGCCTATCTGAATCTTCAGCGGAGGTTCGGGCCGGGTGTGATGAAACATTCCCCAGCTCTCCTGCGCCGCTGCGAGAACCTCGGGCGAATTCGTCGTGATTTGTATGGGAAAACCGAGGAAATAGAAGGTTGCGCACAATGGCAAGTCGAAATCATAAAGTAAGGGATCGCCTATCGAAATTTGCAATTTCATTGATCTGTCAGTTCCCCCGAATAAGTTGTGAGACGCCTTTGCTGCTGTGAAGTTGCATATTGTTTGCGATTCTTAGAACAGAAGTTTTAAAGCAAACTGTATGATTCTTGGGTTTCCGCTGGTCGATGTGATTACCCCAAAGGCCTGACCGGCCGAGAAGTCGTTTACCGGTTGGGCGAATTTCGGCGTGTTCGTGAAGTTGAAGACCTCGGTGCGAAAATCCAGGGTGATGCGTTCGCGAATCGGGAAGCTGCGTAATATTCCCAAGTCGAGATTTCGTTGTGACGGTCCACGCAGAATTCCCACACCGCAATTGCCGAAGCCTGTGCCATCGCCAATCGCGGGAGGTGGCGCGAAAGCCGCCGGATTGAAGTAGCCATTCAGCCGCGAGGTAACTGAGCCCGAAGAGGCCGGATTCAAGCCCGTGCATTCCGCGCGCGAAAAGCCGACAAGATTCCCATAGACCGACCCAGCCAGGCTGTCGATGACCGTAATCGGCAATCCCGTCTGCAGCACCATGACGCCCGAAAATTGCCAGTGCGAAAAAATCGGCCGGATGAATTCGGGGCCCGCTTGTAGATTGGGAACCTGGTAAAGGAAGCTGGTGACGAAGCGATGCTTGCGGTCGAAATCGCTGACACCATACGAACTGCGCGGATCGGTCTGATCATTTCCGAGAAAGTCCAGCTCGAGGGAGGAGATGCCGCCGGTACCGCTGGTGTTGTCGAGGGTCTTCGAATACGTGTAGCTGGTGAGAAAATCCAGTCCATGGCTGAGCCGTTTGGTCAGGCTGGTTTGCAAGGAATTGTAGTTGGCACTGAAAGTGGTTTGACACATGTACGATCCGCCCGCGACGCCTTGAAAGGGCACGCGCTGTGCGACGTTCTCGTTGGTCGTGGTGGTCTGACCATTCACAGGATTTTCCGGGGTGGCGAGTTGAGCTTGATTGAATTGCATGCATCCGGAAAGATGCGTCGTCTTTGAGCCCACATAGCCGATCTGCCAGAGGAAGTCGTGCGCAAGCTCGGTTTGAATGTTCAGGTTGTATTGCTGCGTGTAGGGACTGCGAATCGATCGCGAAATGCTCGCGAGAAAGAGAGCGCTATCAGGCGTGCGTGGAATGAAGATTGGATATGCGGAATTTGGCGGCAATGGTGGAGCGAAAGGCTCCTGCAACGTCGCCGCGGAGTTCAGCGAGCCAATCAGGGATTGCGTCAACGCGAAAGGTGGTTGTCCAACGTTTTCCAGCACCAATTGGGCGGAAAGCTTTTCGTAGTAGATACCGTACCCGCCTCGCACCACGATGGGCTTGGATGTTTTGAGGCGATACGCAAAGCCCAAGCGTGGAGCCAGATCCTTGTAGTCTGCGTTCCAGTAGCCGGAGTTTGCAGTCTTCGTCACACCGGCGGGAACAGGCCCGTTGTAGTTTGAGGGCAGAAGAAAGCCCGAGAAACTGCCGCCAGCAGGAACTTGCGCGGCCGCCAGGCTTGGGTCGAAATTGGAAAGGTGGCCGTTAGTCTCGGTCGGCGGTCCAAAATATTCGTAGCGCAGTCCGGCGTTGACAGTGAGTCGCGGGGTAACCCGGAAATCGTCCTGAATAAATCCGGCCACATCCGTATAACGCTGGTCTTTGCGGAAAACTCCCGACGCGCCAACACTTTCAAAGAGGTTGCTCTCGCTGCTGCCATTTTGTGCCGCGCTCTGTCCTAACAGAAAATCCGGGAAGCTTTGAAACAGCAAAAATCCCGCGGTGGTGAAAGGCACGTTCAAAACCAATTGGTGCCGTTTTACTTCACCGCCCATGCGCAGGCTGTGCCGCCCTTTAATCACCGAAACGGTATCTTGCCAAACGAAGGTATTGGTATTTTGAAAATAAAATGGCTCGCCCGATGGGCCGATCGTAAAGAGATTTTGAATCTGCATGCCGGGAATCACAGGAAGGCCGGAGGGCGTGGCGATTCCCACGTCGCTCGCCGAAATCGCGTCGGTGCCAGTTTGCAGCCCGTTGAAACGCATGTAACCGAAGCGTGCAACGTTGGTCAGGTTCGCATTGAACGTGTGCGTGTCCGACAAAACGAACATATTGTTGTGTTCCGGCTGATGCGTCCCCCAACCAGGAACAGTGGCGGCGAATGGCGTAAACGGCTCGTCGGTGGTTTCGCGCGCATAAAAAAAGCGACCGGAAAGCTGATTGTGCTGGGAAAAATAGTGATCAAGGTTCACCGTGAACTGGTCTTGGCGATACGTCCCCGGAACAGAGTACGTGGACTGGCCAATTCCCGTGGGAAGGATCGTTTGCGGATTGGGAATCGCAAAGCTTCCATTCGGCAGCTTGAAATTCAAAAGTGCCAGCGCCACCGGATTAATATTTGAACCGTCTGGCGCTACAGCCACTCCCCCGAAAGCACCCGACTGGCCGCCAAAAAGTTTCCCTAATGCCGCAGCCGAGCGATCATCCGTGAGGGCTGGAAGAAAGGTACTCTGCAGCGCACCCGGCGCCTGGCCATTTTTCTGGAGACTGCCTTGATAGGAGCCAAAGAAAAAAGTCTTCTCTTTGACGATCGGCCCGCCAATCACTCCACCAAACTGATTCTGGCGAAGGACCGGCCTTGGCTGACCGTTGCGGTTAAGAAAAAAATCGTTAGCGTTGAGCGCATCGTTGCGGAAGAATTCCCACAACGTCCCATGCAGTTGGTTGGTGCCGCTCTTGCTGACGATGTCGACATTCGCGCCGGTGCTGCGCCCATAACCCGCGTCATACATCCCGGTCTGCACTTTAAATTCGGCAATCGTGTCGGGGGCAGGAATCGCTATGCCTACCTCGGGATCGAATCCGGAGGCGGAATTCTCCGACATATTGTTGGCGTCGATTCCGTCGAACTGAAAATTGTTGGCCGTGGTTTTTGCGCCATTGACCGAAACGTTTTGCGTATTTCTTCCAAACGCGCCGGCGTTGGGAACTTCCACAATTACGCCCGGAGAAAGCGCGAGGATTTGCGAGAAATTACGATTGGCTAGCGGCAACGAAACGATCGTTTTTTCGCTGGTGGCCTTTCCCAGGGTGGAGCTTTGCGTCTGGATCAGATCCGGAGACTCTTCGACGATAATCGACGTCGAGCTTTGTCCCAGCTTCAGCTTGAAGTCGATGGACGTAATTTCACTGGCGACCACCGGGACGGAGCGTAGCGTTTGCGTCCCCAATCCCGTTGCGACAACTTCTACAGAATAGTTGCCTGGGGGAAGCAGCGCCACGCGGAAGAGCCCCTCGGATGCGGTGGAAATCGTTCTGGAAAGACCAGTCTTCTCGTTACGCACAGTAACTTGCGCGTTGGGCACAAACGCGCCGCTG
>DASXLU010000336.1:0-5730 GCA_036496065.1 Candidatus Acidiferrum sp. | reverse complement strand
ACACCATCACCGGCGAGGGACTGGCCGAAGCGCTTGCCGGCGCGCAGGTAGTCGTCGATGTCGCAAACGCACCCTCGTGGGAGGACCAGGCCGTCCTGGAATTCTTCGAGAAGTCGGGACGCAACCTCCTTGCCGCGGAAGCGGCCGCGGGAGTCGGCCATCACGTGGCATTGTCGGTCGTCGGCACCGAACGTCTGCTCGCCAGCGGCTATTTCCGCGCGAAACTGGCTCAGGAAAACCTGATCAAGGCTTCCAGCATTCCGTTTACGATCGTCCGCGCAACGCAGTTCTTCGAGTTCGTGGGTAGCATCGCCCAATTCGCTACCGAAGGTGCAACGGTTCGGTTACCATCCGCTCTCATGCAGCCCATCTTGTCGGATGATGTCGCTGGCGCGCTGGCAGACATCGCCCTTGGGGAACCGATTAATGGCATGGTCGAATTGGCTGGGCCTGAACCGATCCGGCAGGATGAACTTGTCCGACAGTTTCTAAGCGCGACCGGCGATGCACGGAAGGTGATCACCGACGTTCATGCGCGCTACTACGGCATAGAGGTGAACGATCAAAGCCTCGTCCCCGGCGACAACCCGCGCCTCGGCCCGACGCGTTTCGAGGACTGGCTCAGCCACTCCTTACCTCAAAAGTAAGTCAGGCAGGCAGGGTCGACGCACACATCAAGTAGTCCGTCGGACCGGCAATGAGCTGCCCGTTCACCCTGCCTATGCTTTCCCGAGGAATACGGCTTCAGATCGCCGACCGGCCACGTCACGGCATCAGTGGCCCCGAAATGATTGGTAGGCTTCAGCGCCAAGACCCGGTTCTGGTTAAATCCCAACAAAGGTACGAAAAGCGACATGGGAGATTGGTCAACCCGTTTCGCGCCAAGGCCTTACGCGCAGGTGGTGCCCCCGATTATCGGGCCGATTCAAGTGGCGAATTTTGGGAGCTGCAGAATTGCCGGAACTCCCTAAAGAATAGGATGTTGTGAAAAACCATGTGAGAGTTTGCGTTTCCTTTGTCGGAATTTAACCTTATTCTACTCATGCACATGCAGCCTCGCTTCGGCATGATCGAGGTCCCTCTGGATGCGGCGCAAAACTTCGTCATTTATCAAATACTCATCGCGCAATTGGATGATCGTCCGGCGCTCCACATCGAGCGCGTCTTGCTGCAAGCGTTGGTAGGAGGGCGCGATCAGCCCATCAGAGCGATCTCCAGCAGTATTCCCGCATACTTCCAACTGCCGGATGCGGTCGTCGTATTCAACACGGAGCCGCTCCACGATGTCCGGCGGGAACTGGCTATGGACTTCCGCAAGGTAAGCCAGCGCTGCTTCATTCGCTTTGAGCCGCGCCGTTCTTTCTTCTACATTTGCGAGCCCATCATCCACCACTCCAAGCCGGCGAATCAGCACGGGCAAACTCAGACCTTGGAGCACGAGCGTCGCCAGAATCACGCAAAAGGTGATAAACAAAATGTAGTCGCGCCCGGGAAAAGGGCTGCCGTCCGAAAGCGTCAGCGGCACCGCGAGTGCAGCCGCGAGCGACACAACACCGCGCATCCCTGTCCACGCAACAATCGCTACGTTCTGCCACGCCGGATACGGGTCTCTTTTGCGCAAGGAAGCGCTCATGAAAGGCAGCGGGTAAGTCGATGTAAAAACCCAGGCGATGCGCACAACAATGGCGGCGCAGCTTATCAGCACGCCGTGGCAAAGAAGCTGTTTCAGAGAGTGGGCCGGAGAGCGTATGAAGAATGCGCGGCAGTTGCAGACCGATCAGGACGAAGACCAGGCCATTTAGCAGGAACACCATCATCTCCCAAAACACGTATGCGTTGAGCCGCGCCCGAGTAGACTGGGTTAGCGGCGAACAGGAGCGCCAGTAGATGTTAGAGCTACTAGACGACTACCGCACCGAATGCGGCAGCCTCCTAGCCTGGCGTCAATGCCGCGCGATAATCCTTCGCGAATTGCTCGAATGAAATCGCCGGACGGCCGAGCAAAAGGGGAACGGTGTCCGTGACTGCGGCAACTGCGCCGCTAGCGAAATAGCCAAGCAACTCGCTTACCACTCGCACATCCCATTCGGACATTCCGGCTTTGCGCATACTGTCGGCCGCCGCCGAAAGGGGCACGTCGACATACTGAATCGTGCGGCCGAGAACGGCCGATAGTTTTTCGGCGGCTTGCTCGAACGTCAAGGCTTCTGGTCCGGTGATCACGTAAGTTTGCCCTTCGTGCCCGGAACGGGTGAGTGCTTGCACGGCAATGGCGCTGATGTCGCGGATATCGACCGTGCTTAGGGCCGCATTCTTAAGCGGCCAGTAAAACGCGCCCTGGGTCTTGATGGTTTCGACTGAGGAGAGGATGTTCTGATAGAAGGAATTTGGCTGCAGGATCGTGAACGGCAGGCCTGAGCCGCGCAGAAGATCGTCTGTCTGGCCATGGAGGCGCAGAAGCTCGATTTCGGGAACGCCGGCTCCCATAGCGGAGAACTTGACCAGATGTTTCAGACCGGCGCGTTGCGCGGCTTTGATAAAGGCGCTCTGCCATTCCACAAAGCGCTCCGCAAGAGGTGTTAGAAGAAAGGCTTTGTCCACGTCTCGCAAGGCGGCTTCGAGCGTTTCCGGCTTCTCGAAGTCGCCCGCGGCCAACTCAACATTCGGTCCTGTCAGCCCGGTGGCGTCGGCCGGAGCGCGGACAAGTGCGCGGACCCGCTCCCCGGCGGCCGTCAGTTGCCGGACGAGTTCCTGTCCATTGGTTCCAGTTGCTCCAGTAATCAATATCATGGATTGCCTCCAGTTTAATTGAGATGCCGGTCCGATTCCCGGACTTTGGTTTTATGTGGTCCCATCCGCTTGAACCTGCAACGACACTCGGGCACTATATCGCGAATGGAGTGAAAAGCACATAATTGAGCAAAGGTCGGGCGAGGCTCCGGCCGATGCCTCGCCCTACCAATACGATCCTCTCCCTTTTTCTTGAAATGGTGTTTCGAACCCAATTCCTTAGATGACTTACCGCTGATTCTGCGCCGGGCGTTTCATAGTTCAATTTCGCCGCCCCGCGGGCCTGTCTTCTTCGCCAATGGCGGCTATACAACAAGGTAAATTCGCGAGTACACCATATGACTCTGGACCCGCTCGCGTCGGATAATTTACGCTTGTGCCTCAATGGACACCGCATGGATTAGTGCCTTTTCAGCAGTTATGGGCTCGCTCGTAGGGGGCTTCACCTCGTTCGTTACCACGTACGCCAGCCAGCGCAATCAATATCGGCGCGATTTCGTCTCCAAACAATTCACTCAACGCGAAATGCTCTATTCTGAATTCATTAATGAAGCCGCGCGTCTGCAGGTCGAATCACTGGATCGCCAAATGGAGAAGGCTAGTACGTTGGTGAACATTTATGCGTTGGAAAACCGAATTCGCCTCAACGCCTCGGAGCAAGTCGTTCAGGCCGCAGCGCACACAATCGAAAAAATTGTTGAGTCTTACAAGCGCCCAAATATGACCGCCGAAGAAATTCGTAGTGGGGCCTATTTGAACATCGAGGATCCTTTGAAGGAGTTTGGTGAAGCATGCCGGAACGAGCTTAGCGGGCTCTACCGTGCTGCAACCTGAGCTAATAACTTATTCACAATCATTGTCGCTTCAACGGTTTGCGCGAAGAACGGCTTTCTGATATTTGGTTCACCATCGACCATCTAGTCTGAATCCCAGTCAGGAGCTTTTTGGTATGACTCTTCAAGGCAAGGTTGCGCTAGTAACAGGGTCTACTAAGGGTTTGGGCAAAGCAATTGTAGTGTGCTTTGCTTCGCTGGGGGCGGATGTTGTTGTGAACTACTCGAAGGACAAAGTTGCGGCTGATTATGTGGTGGAGGCGGCAACTACATCCGGCGTTAAGGCAATCAGCGTGCAGCCGGACGTCTCGAAGGTGGCCGAGATCGACAAGCTATTCAAAGCAACGCTCGACACTTTCGGAAAGATCGACATCGTCGTGGCCAACGCGGGCATTGAGAAGGTCAATATTCCGGTCGTTGATGTGACTGAAGAAGACTTCGATCTCTTGTTCCGCATCAACACAAAGGGTTTCGCGCCACGGTTCGCAGCAACCATGCTGTGGCTAATGAGCACCATGTCTTTTGTTTTGGAATAGAGTTCATAGACTTGCGCCAAACTCTTCCTGAGCTTGAGCGCGGACAGCAGAATCGGATCGCCCGTCGGATAGGCAAAAACCCAGAATTGGTAGCGCCCGCGTAGCTCCGGATCGGATTCGATGCTGCTGATCGTGGGGACCCACATCTGCGGTATCGACGTCAACCCGTGGAT
Source organism: Candidatus Acidiferrum sp. (assembly GCA_036496065.1). Classification (GTDB taxonomy): domain Bacteria; phylum Acidobacteriota; class Terriglobia; order Acidiferrales; family UBA7541; genus Acidiferrum. Next base: position 1,398 of record DASXLU010000336.1, on the reverse strand, counting down.
CAGAATCACAAGGATCCGGTCGGGATCGTAGGGTTCAAGCATGCAGATGCCCGCCCTTTCCTCGCAGCTGGCCGGGGCGGAGCATCGTCATGAAGCCCAGCAGCAAACCGGGCTCGGGATAATAGGCAAGCGGAGCACCGAAGTCGGCGCTCAGCGGCCGCTGGGCGCCCGCAACCCGGACCGTTTCACGTCTGGTGGGATCATAGAGCGCAAGCGTGACGTCACGCACCGGCTCAGTTGCGGGAGTTGAGGGAGTGAAATCGAGAGAGGGATAAAGGGGGACAGGTCAGATAAGAGCGAAAAGTGATAAAGACGAAAATTGGAAATGGCATCCAATGAGGTTTTTGGGAACAGTTGCTCGTTGTGATTCGAATCGGCGAGCTGTCCGAGTGGTAGTTTTTACAGTTTTACTCGGATGGATTCGAGCGTTACGCTTCCCCTGTTAAGGAAGACGAATAGATAGAATGAGCGCTCTCGAAGAAATCAAAGAGGTCGCAAACTCCAGCGCCCAACTAGCCGAACGGGCTATCCGGCAGATACCGGGCGATTCGTACGGATCGGAAAAGGGGTTGCGCGATTTTCGCGACACTGTGTTGAACTCACGGGCTGAGCTTCTGGCGGTCTACAAAATCGCTGTCTTAGAAGCTCGTCGAACCGACTCCCCGGAAGAGATCACGGCAATTTGGCGCGAAATGCTTCGCTTCTGTCAAATAGTGGGCGCCATGTGGCAAGGCTTGCGCGCCTATGATCCGATCACGCAGGGACTCATTGACGATTACCTCAAGCAGCTTGAGCAGCTGAAAGTCGCCGCGACCGAGCATTTCCAATTTCATAACGGTCTGGAATGATCGAGCCTGAGGAAATCGCGAAGTGTTGTACGACCTGGGCTATCGTAATCTGGATCTCTCTAGCGAAGAGGCGAGCGCTGCGCGTCGCGAACTCTATCGGCTGGTGCGTGAACGGTACGCCACTCTTTTTCCGCACCGCAGCGTTCCCTTTAACTTAATTAACCCCGGGTGACGCCGTGGTGCGAGAAGTGGATTCTCTCTGGTGCCTCCGACACTCGCTTACAACCTCGATCAACTCAAAAGCCCCTCCGCCCGATTAATCCGATAAATGGTGGCTCGCCGACGAATAATCCGAATTGTCGGATCGTCCGCTGCTTTATCTGTCCTGAGGCGGGGTGCTCGGACCGAAGCCCTTGAACAAAAGGCAGGGCGCTGCAAGAAGTTAGCAAAGAGGTAGTCGGAATCCACTTCCTTCTGACCCGCTCGCTTTTTGGCGGCGGTATTCCGCGTAGGTTGCTTCCGCGTGTTTCTCTAACGAAGTCGACTTCTCTTCTCGTGCGATTCTTATGGCTGCGCAGAACGAAGCCTCAATTTGCGCCTCGTCAGCACC
>DASXLU010000335.1:0-10015 GCA_036496065.1 Candidatus Acidiferrum sp. | reverse complement strand
GTTGAGGAATTCGACGCTGGCTTCTAAAGCCAATTGTTTGTTTCAGTTCGCGGGAATTTCTGCCCGCAGGTCAATTCAGATGTGGGTAGTGGGCAAACGTCAGGAGGAATGTGTCGAAAAGGCGGGGGCGCAGCATCCAACTTGGGTTGAGATTTTCCACCAAGGTAATGGCCGGTGCATTTAACGAAAAAAAGTTCGATCCTTCACGCTAGGAAATTGGTTTTGCTAAGTGTAAGCCTCTGTGTCCTGTACCTTTGCAGCTTTCCATCTCCGGTGCGGTGTCAAGAGCCGTCTCCTTCTATGGTCCCAGAGTCGGATGCTGTTGTGTCTGACTTGCCGGCAACAGAAGCTTCCGCGGGCCAGCAGCTCGATCGACAGGCGACCGGAAGCATCCGTGGAAAGGTTGTGGACCAATCGGGAGCCAGCATCGGGGGAGCCGTAGTAAAGCTCACGAGCGACGGCCAAGTGGGGAGCCAAGAGGTTCAGTCAGATGAGGAAGGGCAATTTTATTTCGTCAATATTCCCGCAGGGGCTTTTCGACTGGCGATCACATTCGAGGGTCTGGCGTCGCAAACGGTTGTTGGAACCGTGCAGTCGGGGCAAGTCTACGTTGTCCCGGCCGTAAAGTTGGTGGTCGCCTCGCAGTTGACGGAAGTGCGAGTCGGACTTCCGCCGGCCGAACTGGCCGAATTGCAGATCAGGGAGCAAGAGAAGCAGCGTGTGCTAGGCATTATCCCAAATTTCTATGTCACCTACGAGCATGATGCCGCTCCTCTTTCGCCGAAACTAAAGTTCAGGCTTGCCTGGAAGTCGGCTAGCGACCCAATTACCCTTATCGGGGTTGGCGTGCTCGCCGGAATTGATCAAGCGGCAGATCGTTGGGGTGCGTATGGACAAGGAGCGCAAGGGTATGCAAAGCGCTACGGGGCGACTTACGCCGACGTTTTCGGTGCTACGTTTCTCGGAGGCGCGGTACTGCCTTCGCTTTTGAAACAAGATCCGCGTTATTTCTACAAAGGAACTGGCAGTAAACGATCGCGATTATTCTATGCGGTAGCTAACTCGGTTATCTGCAAAGGGGACAATGGAAAATGGCAGCCGAATTACTCGACCGTCCTTGGAAGTTTCGGAGCTGCCGGATTGGCAAATCTCTACTATCCCGCGAACGATCGCCGCGGTGGGGGCTTAGTGGTCTCAACGGCGCTGACCAGACTTGGTGAAATATCGATCGCCGCTATCCTGCAAGAATTCGTTTTCCCAAGATTATCACCTAAGCGCTCAGCGCGCGCAAAGACTCAGCCTTAGTGCGGTTGCGTACCCGAATTCCTGTAAGTGCAGGAAAAGGGTTGCGCGAGAGCCCGGCACGTGGCGTATAGTATCTCGACCTTGCGTTGCTAGCAGGGTATCGGCCAGTTGTTGCGGTGCAGATGCGCTAATTTTATGCATCATCCCCGTCCGGCGGTGCATCTGACATTCCGCAGAAAGATTTCGACGTCCTTGCTCAGTCTTCGGAGTTCGGATGTTTGTTTTTAAAGTAGAAGTCGTTGAGCCGCCAATGTTGTGTCCAGTGTTTCTGTGTGCATTGGATCCGCACGAAATAACCTCATTTCCAGCCAATATTCAGTTCACCTATTCCAGTAGCGTTTCAAATCCACTTTAACCGCACCAAAATTCAGGGCGCCGGAGGACTTTATGACGACGAATCTCGTCCAGATTGCGAACGATTCGGAAATCAGGAAGCGCTTGGAGGCAGAGCGCATGCGGCTGCGCAAGATTGCTGGTCTTGATCCTCCCGAGCATTTCCACCGCCCGGTCGAGCGCTCCTTCACCGCGGAAGAGCGCCACCAGGTGACGATTTTATTTGGCGGATTTACCTGGAAACATGAGGACTTGATTCGTGCCGTGTTCCAAGGCTGTGGTTATCGGTGCGAGAAACTTCCGGTTCCGGACGTTCCCGCTTTTCAAATCGGAAAAGAATTCGGGAACAACGGCCAATGCAATCCCACCTATTTCACCGTTGGAAATTTGGTGCAGTATCTCCAGTTCCTGGAAAAGGAAGGACTCTCGCGCCAGCAGATTCTGAACAATTACGTTTTCTTTACAGCTGGCTCGTGTGGCCCGTGCCGCTTCGGCATGTACGAGGCGGAATACCGCTTTGCCCTCAAGAATGCGGGATTCGACGGGTTCCGAGTGTTGTTATTCAAAGATAGCGATGGAATCAAGGCAGAGTCCGGCGAGCCGGGATTGAAATTCACGGTAGATTTTGGTTTTGGGATGCTGAATGCCATGCACCTGGGCGACGTGATCAACGATCTCATCTATCAGATTCGCCCGTTCGAAACGGTGAAGGGGGAGACCGACCGGGTATTTCGCGAGACGGTAGATGGCTTGTGCGAGGACCTCAAGAATCGCAAATCGTTTGAGGTCGAACAATGCGCGCCAAACTGGGCGAAGCCAAAGTTCAAGAGCAACAAGATCTTGCGCAACACGTTCAACGCGTTTGGCAAATGGCACGAGCACATGTGGGGCGAGGATTACTTGAATGCGTTGCAGGCTGCCCATAAGAAGCTGAACTCGATCGAAGTGGACCGTACTCGCGTAAAGCCGGTCGTCAAAGTCACCGGAGAATTCTGGGCGCAACTGACCGAAGGCGACGGCAACTTCCACATGTTTGAGTTTCTCGAACGAGAAGGAGCGCAAGTCCTGGTTGAGCCGATCGCCACCTGGGTTGCTTATCTGATGTACCAGGCCAAGGCCAATGCCAAAGCAAAGTGGCCGGTGAATCGCCCACACGCCAATCCGAAGTGGTACCAGGCGCAGAAGCATTTCGCCAACTATCTCGGCTTGCACAAAAAACTTTGGGGAATCGGCGCCGGCGAACGCATGTGGAACTTCTTCTACAATCGCACGATCCGGCAATTGGGTGGGCTTGCTCACCACCTTGTATCGCAGCCAGAGTTGGCAAAACTCGCTAATCCCTTCTACAACCAGTTCGCCCGCGGGGGAGAGGGACACCTGGAGGTCGGAAAGAATGTTTATTACACCATTCGCAAGCGCTGCCACATGGTGCTCGCGCTGAAACCCTTCGGGTGCATGCCTTCGTCGCAATCGGATGGCGTGCAATCCGCCGTAATCAACAAATTCAAGGACATGATTTTCTTGCCCATTGAGACTTCGGGCGAAGGCGAGGTCAACGCACATAGCCGCGTGCAGATGGCGCTCGGGGAAGCCAAGGTCAAGGCCAAGGCCGAATTCGAGCAGTGCCTCAAGTCAACCGGCAAGAGTCTGGAGCAAATTCGCAATTACATCGACGAGCATCCGGAGTTGAAGCAGCCGTTCTATCACGTACCTCACCGCGAAGGCGTCGCAGGCACTGCCGCGCAATTTGTGTTGCACGTCAATGATCGTATCGATCATGACACGCGCTTTTGGAAGCGAACGCGCATAACCGGGGTCGCCATTCCAGCTGCATCCGGCGATTGAATAAAACCAACTGTACCTTAGATGTTGGTCCTGATTTTCGGGCAGAGAGGTTGCGATGCACGATCACAAAGGTACGCCGCTCGTTCAGATTCTTCCGCTTCGGCCGCAAGTGCGGCAGATGCCTCATGCACAGAAGCCGCACGATCACGTAACCAAGTTCCTCGTGGGACTTGACGTTGGGTCAACCACAGTTAAAGCGGTTGTGGTGGATGCGGCCACGGATCAGGTGTTGTGGCAAGACTACCAGCGCCACGAAACGAAGCAGCCCGAGAAAACTCTCGAGTTCCTGAAACGTATGGAAGCCGAGGTGGGCATTAATCGGCACAATACCCGCATGTTCCTGACTGGCTCGGGTGGTGGCGCCATCGGCGACCAAGTTGGCGCGAAATTCGTGCAGGAGGTCACCGCCGTCTCCTTGGCGGTGGAAAAACTGCATCCCGAGGTTTATTCGGTCATCGAACTCGGCGGCCAGGACGCCAAGATCATTGTCTTCAAAGATGATGAGGAAACTGGGCGCAAGAAGAAAATTCCTTCTATGAATGACAAGTGCGCCGGCGGCACTGGCGCGGTAATTGACAAGATCAATGCCAAGCTGAAGATTCCAACGGCCGAGCTTGCAGAACAAAGATACAAGGGCGTCAAGCTCCACAAAGTGGCCGGAAAGTGCGGCGTCTTCGCGGAAACCGACATCAACGGCTTGCAGAAAGTGGGCACGCCACCGGATGAGCTGATGGCGTCTTTGTTTGAAGCAATCGTGCTGCAGAATCTTAGCGTGCTGACCCGCGGCCACACCCTGAAGCCGCATGTGCTGCTCCTTGGCGGACCGAACAGCTTCATTCGTGGCATGCGCGAAGCCTGGCAGGCCAATATTCCCCGCATGTGGCAGGAGCGCAAAGTCTCAATTCCCGATGGTGCCAAGCCGGAAGATCTGATCAAAGTTCCCCAGAATGCTCAGTACTTCGCGGCACTGGGTGCTGTCGAGTTCGGCCGAAGCGAGGAGGATTGCATCGGTTGTTACCGCGGCTACGACGATCTGGGCCGCTACATCGAATTCGGCCGGCAGGAAGAAAAGGCCAAAGCCGGAGGTAAAGCCCTGGTCGGCGATCCCACGGAACTCGACACCTTCCGCGAAATTTACCGACCCAAAAAATTCACTCCGGCGACCCTTCCGAAAGGTGGTACCGTCGGCGGATTCATTGGGATCGACGGCGGATCCACGTCGACCAAAGCCGTTCTTCTGGACGAGCACGGCGAAATCCTCTGCAAGTCTTATCAGCTCTCGAACGGAAATCCGATCCAAGACACCATTGAAATGTTCGAGAGCCTGCGCGGCCAGGTGGAAGCGCAGAGCAGCAAGTTGGAAGTGCTGGGAGTGGCGACCACTGGCTACGCCAAGGACATTCTGAAGGACGTGCTGAAAGCCGACGTCGCATTGGTGGAAACCGTGGCGCACACCGAATCCGCCTTGAAGTTTTACGAAGACCCGCACGTGATTGTGGACGTTGGCGGTCAGGACATCAAAATCATCATATTGCACAACGGTCGCGTGAAAGACTTCAAGCTCAACACCCAATGCTCGGCCGGAAACGGATACTTCCTGCAATCCACTGCCGAGGGCTTCGGGTTCAACGTCAATCAGTTCGCCGATCTGGCCTTCTCCGCGCAATCCATGCCCGTTTTTGGTTATGGCTGCGCCGTATTCATGCAGTCAGACATTGTGAACTTCCAGCGTCAAGGCTGGCAGGCAGAGGAAATTCTCGCCGGCCTCGCTGCCGTGCTTCCAAAGAACGTCTTCCTTTATGTGGCCAGCATTCCTAACCTTGCGGCGCTAGGCACGCGTTTTGTGTTGCAGGGCGGGACGCAAAATAATCTAGCCGTCGTGAAGGCCGAGGTGGATTTTATCCGCAACAGTTTTCGTGCGGCCGGCAAGCAGCCTGAAATCATCGTACACGAACACTGCGGAGAATCGGGTGCCATCGGAGCGGCACAGGAATCGCTGCGCTTGTGGCGCAATGGCCAGCAAACCACGTTCATCGGCCTGGACGCTGTTCGAAAAATCGAGTACCGGACGACGCGAAACGAAGCGACTCGTTGCTATTTCTGCAAAAACAACTGCTTGCGCACTTTCATCGACGTTCGAACCGAACCGGTGAAAAACTTTGTTCCCGTCGAAAAGGTCACCAAGGTTCCGCTGATGCACGGTGAGCAGCGCCTGATTATTGCCACCTGTGAAAAAGGAACCGTCGAAGACCTGAACGACATGAAAGACATCAAGGCCGAATTGGATCAAATTCGCGAGCAACATCCGAATTTTGTTGATATCGCGTCCAAAGAGGTATTCCGTCCAACCAACGCAGAGAGCGTGGCCGACCCGATTCCCACGCGCGCATGGACAAAATCCGTCAAGCAGCGCGTCGCCCTCATGCAGAATCGGAGCAAGATGCGCATCGGCATTCCGCGGGTCCTGAATATTTACACCTATGCACCGCTATTCAACGCTTACTTTGAAAGCTTGGGAGTCCAGCCGGAGAACATCATTTATTCCGATTACACTAGTTCGGATCTCTACCGCGCTGGCGCGAGCCGAGGCGCCATTGATCCTTGCTTCCCCGCGAAGATCGGAATCTCCCACGTTTACAACCTGATTCAGGAGAAGCATCGCAAAAAGCCGCTCGACGTCATCTTCTTCCCGATGTACGACGTTTTGCATTCACCCCTGGCGAAGATTACCGGTGCGAACGCGTGCCCTACCGTAACCGCTACGCCCGAGACTGTGAAAGCCGCGTTCACCAAGGAAAATGACGTATTCGCCGAAAACAATCTGAAATACATCAATCCGGTGCTCAACTTCACCAATCGCAAGCTTTTCGCTCATCAACTGCTGCAATCCTTGCAGCCAATCCTCGGCCTTTCTCCGGAGGAAAACGAGCGCGCCGTGGAATCTGGATTCGCGGCACTGAAAGAGTACGAAACCAGCATTCGCAATCGCGCCCGCCAAGTGCTCGATCAACTGGAACGCGAAGACCGCATTGGCATCGTCATGCTGGCGCGACCTTACCATCACGATCCAGGTCTCAATCACGAGATCCTGGATGAATTCCAGAAGCTTGGCTACCCCATCTTTTCGCAGAACACCCTTCCGCTGGATGAGGATTTGCTCGAGAGGCTCTTCGGTGACGAGGTGAGGGCTGGCGTCATCAGTAGCCCCCTCGAAATCAATGATGTGTGGAAGAACTCGTACTCGTGCAGCACCAACCACAAGGTGTGGGCCGCTAAATTTACAGCGCGGCATCCCAATCTCGTGGCTCTCGAGATATCCAGCTTCAAGTGCGGGCACGACGCCACTATTTACGGGGTGGTCGAAGGCATCGTCGAGCAGTCCGGCACTCCGTACTTTTGCTTTAAGGATCTTGATGAGAACAAGCCGTCGGGCTCAATCAAAATTCGCGTGGAAACCATCGACTATTTTCTGCGTCGTTATCGCGAAGAGGTCATCCGCAAACGCAAGGCCGAACAGGACATTGACTCCCAACTGGCCGCGCTCGAGGCCCAATTGCGGCGCGAAAACGGCCTGGCCGAAACGGATTTGGGGCAAACGCAGCTCTCGGCGGATGCTCCGGCGTCTGTCAGCCAGGGAATGGCCGCGGATTAATTCACCGAAATTTTGATTAGCGATGCGTCAATGGCCGACGCATTCGCATCGAACTTTTGGCGAGCAACTACTGCCGAGCAACGAGACGACTTCGGGTCCAGGATTTTGCGATTCCTTCTGGTTATCGATAGGTGCTTTCACCTTAGACGAAAGGATAGGCGTTCCCGTGGCTACAGTACCTAAATTCCGTATTGACGTTGACATTCACAATCTGCTTACGCAATCCGCCACACCGGTCCAGGTTCCTGCTCCCAAAGGTATGAAACTACCCGAGCCGGTATTCCCTCGCTTTCCTGAAAAGCTCTTGGACCCTGGGCCCGTCAACGCTCCCGAGAAGCGCGATTGGACTGTCCCGCAAATCTACCACAAGATGCGTGGCTGGCTTTTTCCCTATATTGGTTCGCGGGTCTTGCCGGGCAGCTTCCATCCCATCACCGCCTATTTGTTCCTTGAATACAAGTGCAACCTCGACTGCTGGTATTGCTGGGCATTTAACAACAAAATCCGGGGCATGACCGAAGATGTTGCGCGCCGTTCCATCGACTGGCTGCATGATCACGGATGCCGCGTGCTCGCGCTCATGGGGGGCGAACCATTATTGCGACCCGAATTTGCCCACAAGGTCGTTTACTACGCCGCGAAAAAAGGTTTTTGGATTTACATCGGTACGAATGGCCGCCTGTTGCGGCCCGATGTCGCCGATCGTTTGGGCGATGCCGGAGTTGCCGTATTCAACTTCGCTCTGGATTCCTGGGACGAACAGCCCAGCTTGCCCAAAGCTGTCGTACCCGCACGCAAACACCTCGATCATCTGATGAGAAAGCAGTACGCCTACGGCTATATGGTGTTCTTCAATCTCAACATTTGCCGGAATAATACGCAGGACGTACGGCAGATCACCGAATTCGCCCGCGACCACCGCGTCGCCACCGATTACCACATCAATGAAACGCCCATGCTCGAACAGGACGAACATTTCAAGCATCTCAGCGACAATCCCACCTACATTCGCCCGCAAGATTGGCCGGAGATCGATTCCCTGGTCGATTGGCTCATCGAAAAAAATCGCGCTGGCTATCAGATGGTCAATTCCATCCAACGCCTGGAAGAGATTAAGGCCTTCATTCGCATGGCCAGCGGCAGCGATCTGAAGCGCCTTGGCTGGAATGGCGATGGAACGGGAACCAATGGCGATATCGCCAAGCGTGTCGCGGGAATGCCTGGCTTTGTGCAGGACGCCAACGGTGAGCTGCATTTTGCCGAATGGAATTGCCGGGCCGGCCAGAACAACGTGATCATCCGCACTGACGGCACAGTAGCCCCGTGTTTCCCCATGTACGCCTCAACTTTCGATTGGGGAAACGTCGATGGGCATAAGTTTGAAGCCCAGCAATTGGCTAGCATGAAAAAGACCTGTCAACAGCATTGCTTCTCCACTCTTAATCACAACCTCGCTTACTGCTACAACGACGCGCGGGTGATTAAGTTTGTCTGGACCAACTTGGTGAAGAATCGCATGAAAGGCGGAGCGAGGAGTTTCGAAGACTAGGGACACCGCGCGCCTGCATACATTACGGAGAAATCACCACAACAGTGCAGATCCTTAACGCAGCAAGAGTATGCTCCCTGGCAGTTTTTCTGGTGGCCGAGGTCATGGCCGCAGAAATTCCCGCGGCGGCACAATCCGGCCAAAGCGGGGAACGGCTCGCACCGCCAGAGCCACTCCAGCCCGCGGGACCGTCTCCCAGCGCAGACCAGATCTTCGCTGATCTCGTGAAATACAATGAGATTCGGAATGCGAGATTGCGGGAATATTCCGCGCTACGAATCTACGCTGTCACCGATCTCAATGGCAAAGTCCACGCGAAGGAAACGGTGCGGATGGATTATGTGTCCCCGGACAAGAAAACGTTTGTGACCATCGCGGAGGAAGGCTCCGGTGTGGTGCGTCACCTTGTGCTCAATCGCTTGATGGAGAGCGAAGCCTTCGCTGCCGCGGGACAGGACCATCGCGATAGTTCCATCACTCCTGCGAACTATAGCTTTCGTCTGCTTGGCCAGGAAGATCTCGGCCTGCACCACTGCTTTGTTGTTGAAGCTCAGCCCAAGCGCAGAGACAAGTATCTCTTCGAAGGGAAGATCTGGGTTGACAGCCATGACTTCGCGGTCGTGCAAATTACTGGACATCCGGCAAAGAGCCTCTCCTTTTGGATCGCGCGAGCCGACTTCGTGCGCCAGTACGAGAAAATCGGCGACTTCTGGCTTCCGGCGAAGGATGAAACCGTCGTGGAAGTAAAACTCTACGGGAAGAAAGTTCTTAGCATCGAGCACCACGTTCAGCGTGTTAATGGTGTGACGAGTACGGCGCTTGCCGCACCGAATCCGCTTAATGTCGACCTCTCTGGAAGCCGGCCCTGAGTACCAAGGACTTGAACAAACTGCTTAAGCTGGTTTTGCAACAAGCAGGCCCAGCGGAGAAGCAGTAGGAACCACTTCCTGTAGACTGAATCCTGCGCCTATGAGAAGCGTGCGATACTCCGTCTCCGTTCGTTCGCGCCCTCCGAGGCAAACCAACATCTGCAGGTCGGTCCACTTGCCGAGGTGAAAGGCTGGCCCATCCGGGATGAATTAGCTCGACTCGAACGGGATAGACTTCCAGTGACGCGACAGTCTGCTTAACGAAAACAGGATCAAGCGCCACAAGGAGCACATGTGCGGACCCGTTTTCACCTTTTTTCCTACGCGAGAAGAAAGGGCAATGACTGGGGAACAAGGAAACCGCACCCCTCTCCAAGACGCGGTGGCGGCGGCCATCCTTCTTGGTTTCAAAAGTCACCACTCGGCCCTTGTTCACACAAACGACATGCTGGACGTACTTGA
>DASXLU010000334.1:0-4071 GCA_036496065.1 Candidatus Acidiferrum sp. | reverse complement strand
AAGCCGAATTGGAAGAATCGCTGATTTCCTCACAGGAAATCGAATGTGATTCCATTGACACGCTTTTCCGTGGACCGTACACTGAATCGACATCTAGACAAGCTCGGGAAGTGGGGAAGTGCCGTGCAATTCGGCCGCGGTCCCGCCACTGTCATCGGCAGCAATGCCGTGAGCCAGGTTACCCTCCCAAGCCCAAGCCACGATGGTTGCGTGTCCTTCGCGAGAGAGAACGCCGCCGCTATTGGCCCCGCTTTCTCGTGGGGCTTTTTTATTGATCCAAGGCCATCTCGCTAGGCTCTCGTCAGGGGAGATTCGTGCATCGAGCTGTTTCCATTTCCGTACGGCGCGCCATTGCGTTTGGTTTCTCGTGCGCTGTCTTGCTAACGTGCGAGTTGCGCGCGCAGGGTAGCACCACGGATGCCCCGGCTACTCCCGCCACCACCAGAGAAATTGTCGACGAGACCGGCCGGACGGTTCACGTGCCCATATCCGTCGCGCGCATCGTGTCCCTCGCACCAAGTCTCACCGAAACTGTTTACGCGCTGGGCCTGCAGGACCGGCTCGTGGGTGACACTGACTACTGCGACTACCCTCCCGATGCCCAAAAGAAAACGAAAGTTGGGGGCATCATCAATCCCAACCTGGAAGAGATCGCCGCGCTTCGCCCCGATGTCGTCTTGGTGACCAAAAACATTAACCGCTTGGACACGGTTCGCGCCCTCGACACACTCGGCATTCCGACCTACGCCGCCGGTGAACCGCAAACCGTTGCGGACATCATTGCTTCGACGGAAAAGCTGGCAGATCTCTTGGGAGCGCCCGACGCGGGGAAAAATCTTGGGGACGATATGGAGCGCCGTTTGTCTGCGCTTGATGCAAAACTCAAGGCTTCCACGCCCCGCCGTGTTCTCTTCATCGTATGGACAGAGCCGCTGATTTCCGCCGGCAAGAATACCTTCATCGTCGACGCGCTGCGCCACGCAGGTGCCGTTTCTATTGTTGATTCCACCAGAGACTGGCCGCAAACGAATCTGGAAGAAGTCGTGCGCTTGCAGCCCGACTATCTTGTTTTCGCCAGCGGGCATTCCGAAGACGCGGCCCGAGACTTTGAAGCGCTCGCGAATCGCCCCGGCTGGCGCATTCTCGATGCCGTACACAATCGCCGCTTCGCCGTTATCAGTGACGCCGTAAATCGGCCCGCACCTCGCATCGTCTCTGCCATCGAAGACCTGGCGCGCCAACTGCATCCCGATGCCTTCGCGGCGGAACCTCCCGCTGCCGGAAAAGATGCGGCCCCTAAGCCGCCGCTCAGCCCGGAGTCGCGCCCGCTTCACCAGTCGGGCGCCTACCTGCCGCCGGTGAGCCGTCCAGCTTCGGAGTCCGCATGCGTCCGCTAACCTTTGGCAGCGTCGTCCTGCGCTGCAGCCTGCTCCTCCTTATTCTTTTTGTGGTAACCGTAATCGCGCTTAAACTTGGCGCCGTTCAAGTGTCGCTCTACGGGCTCGGTCGCGACCTCATTCACGTGCTCCTCGGCCAAAGCCAAGCCATCTCCACCGAATATGGCATGGTCGTCATCGACATCCGGCTGCCGCGCATTCTTCTCGGCATTGTCGTAGGGGCGTCGCTATCCGTGGCGGGCGCCAGTTTCCAGGCGCTCCTGCGCAATCCGCTTGCGGATCCTTATGTTCTTGGCGTTTCTTCCGGTGCTGCCGTAGGCGCAATCGTCGCGCTGATCGTCGAGAGCCACTTGGCGCTTTCTCCCGAACTCGCTGGACTGATTACTCCGTTTGGCGCGTTCATTGGCGCAGCCGCCACCATCGCCGCAGTATTCTTGCTTGGCCGTCGCGATGGTCAGATCGATAGCAGCACGCTCTTGCTCGGCGGAATCATCACCGCTTCTTTCCTGTCTGCGATCATTATGTTTCTGATGACCACTGTGGCCGGCGGCAACCTGCGCGGAGCCTCCTACTGGCTGATGGGCGACCTCTCCACGCCGCAACCGAAAAGCCTTCTCTATCTGTTGGGGATAGGCTTTGTGCTGGCCTCCGGCGCGATCTACACCACCGCTGCCGACTTGAATCTTCTCCTTGCCGGCGAAAAAGAAGCCATGCATCTGGGTGTCGATGTGCCGCGAGTACGCATCGTTGTTTACATTGCCGCCTCCGTGCTGACGGGCATTGCCGTTTCCGTCAGCGGAACAATCGGCTACGTTGGGTTACTCGTGCCGCACATGATGCGCCTGATCTTCGGCTCCGACCATCGCATGCTCCTTCCCGCTTCTGCTTTGGGTGGCGCCATCGCGCTGCTTATCGCCGACACGCTGGCACGCACGGTTGTCGCTCCGTCCGATCTTCCGGTGGGCGCGGTCACCGCTTTGGCTGGCGCTCCGCTGTTCCTTTATCTCTTGCGCCGGAGATTCGCATGAGCAGCACACGTCGCATGCCCGTCAATCCGTCCGAGCAGCCTCGCGCAAATTCAGACGTGCGTCTTTTGGTCGAACAGGCCAGCTACGTATATTCACCAAATCCGTCGCAGGCTCCGCACTTCACACTGGAGGCTTTAAGCTTTCAGGCCAAGCCAGGGGAGATCGTCGCGATTCTCGGGCCTAACGCCAGCGGGAAGTCCACCCTGCTCAAACTTATTTCTGGCGCGTTGCAACCTCTTTCCGGGCGCGTCTCGCTCAACGGTTTTGCCACTCATTCGCTTCCGCCGAAAACACGCGCGCAGCGTATCGCGCTCGTTCAGCAGGAAAGCCCGCTACTGTTTCCGTCGCGCGCCTGGGAATTCGTTTTGCAGGGCCGCCACGCGTACGGACGTACTTTGCGGTTCGAATCCGACGACGACGTCACCATCGCCAAGAACGCTCTGGCGCAAGTCGGTGCTTCTCATCTGAGCGATCGTTGGATGGACAAGATTTCCGGTGGCGAAAAGCAGCGCGTGATCCTGGCTCGCGCGCTCGCTCAGCAACCGTTGCTTCTGTTGCTGGACGAACCTACGCTCCACCTGGACATCGGAGCGCAGGTCGATCTCCTTGAATCGCTGCGCCGTCTCGCTGCGGAAAACCGCTACACCGTCGTGGTCGTCACGCATGAGTTGAATCTCGCGGGAGAATACGCCGACCAGGTAGTGCTCCTGCAAAAGGGCAAGTGTTTGCGAGTCGGCTCGCCCGCAACCGTATTTCAGCGCGAACTGCTCGAACAACTTTTTCAGGCGCCGCTGTCGGTGGAGATGACCTCTTCCGGCCGGCCTCGCGTCACGCTTTTTAATGCAACTTAGTTGTCTTTTCGTTCACCTCAACCGTGGCGGCATTTGGCCGCCGATTTACTCAACTTCACTGTGGGCCTCGCGCCCCTCCACAATCACCGTAGACTTCGTGCACGGGAAGACGGTGCAATGCCGTCGCCGCCGCGCGACTGTAAGGCGGATTCACTAGCTCGCATCCACTGCTGCGCTTCGCTCAATTGGGCATCGCCGTGGGAAGGAAGCGAGTGCGTTACCGGCTCTGCTTGCCGCTAACGCTTATGCCGCCAAGCCAGGATACCGGCGAAGTCTGCAGCCCTCACGACGCTTTTTGTCGTGCCGGCCAACCTTTACTCTCCCGCGCGTGAGGGAGCGGAGGAACCATGAAAACTCATCCTGCCTGCACCTTTCTGCTTTTGCTTCTCTCGTTTTTTGTCGTACTACCTGAATCCTTTTCCCAGTCCCATCCGGATGATGCGCACCTCACTGGAATACTTACGGATCCTTCAGGCGCCGCAATTTCCGGCGTGCAGATCACTGCCAAACCGGAAACCACCGCTAGCGATCAAATTTGGAAAGCCACGTCCACTGCCGATGGTAGCTACTCTCTCGCTCTTCCCGCCGGTCGCTATCGCCTGGAATTTTCTCGTAATCCATTTGCCAGACGCGAAGCGGCGTTGAGCCTCTCTGCTGGCGAATCGCGCGAATTTAATCTGCGTATGGAACTCGAGCCACTGTCCTCCAGCGTAATCGTCACCGCGCAAGCCGAGCCTACTCGCGAGCAGCAAAACACTGTGCCCACCGATGTCATTACTCTTCAGGAAATCGAGC
>DASXLU010000333.1:0-5908 GCA_036496065.1 Candidatus Acidiferrum sp. | reverse complement strand
ATGGACTAATGCACCGTAGGTGATGATGCTGACCTGCGAGCCTTCCTTGACGAACCGAGCCTTGCCGAACGGCACGGTAAAATCCGGGCCCGGATATTCAGAGCGATTGTAAGGCTGGCGGTAAAGATGCTTGTGCTCGAGGAACATGACCGGGTCGTCGGAACGTATAGCGGTTCGCAATAATCCGGCCACATCGAGAGCTGTGGACGGCATGACCACGCGCAAGCCGGGGCAATGCGTGAAGATAGATTCGCCGCTCTGGCTATGGTAAACAGCGCCGCCGGTCAGATAGCCACCGATCGCAACGCGAATGATCGCGGGCGATTTAAAGTTTCCATTGGAACGCCAGCGCATAACACAGAGTTCGTCGCGAATCTGCATCATGGCCGGCCAGATATAGTCGAAGAACTGAATCTCTGCCACGGGCTTGAGGCCGCGCGTAGCCATTCCGATCGCTCGACCCACGATGCTGGCTTCCGCGAGCGGCGTATTGAAGACGCGATCGGCTCCGTATTTGCGCTGGAGCCCGGCGGTCGCTTTGAAGACTCCACCTTTGCCCTTTACGTCTTTCAGCGTTTCTTCGCGGCTGGCGTCGGCCACATCCTCGCCAAAAACGGTGATGCGCTCGTCGCGCGACATTTCGTCCATCAAGGTGGCTGCGACCATTTCCACCATGGTCTTCGGCGCACCTTGTAGTTGCGGCTCGCTGGCGAAGGCTGGAGATGTTGGGTCCACGTCAGGGGAATAAACGTTCTGCTGTATCGACGAAATCTCTGGCGCCGCGGCAGCCAACGCTTCGTCAGCAGCTTCACGGACTTCGCGATCGACGTCGGCTTCCAGCGCTTCGATCTCTTTCTGGTCCAGTAGGGCTTCGCGAATCAGGAACAAGGAAAATTTCGAGAGGGGGTCGCGATGAGCTTCGGCTTCGCGTTCTTCAGGTAGCTTGTAGAGCTTTTCGTCGTCGGAAAGCGAATGCGAATAGGGGCGTGTTACATGGGCATGGACCAGCGCGGGGCCGCGCCGTTCGCGCACATACGTGATTGCTTCTTTGCAAACCGCATAACTTCCCAAGGGGTCGGTGCCATCGCATTCCGCAATGTGTAACCCGGGAAAACCCTTGGTCAGTTTGGAAATGCTGCCGCCCGCCGTTTGCACTTCGATGGGAACAGAGATCGCGTAACCGTTGTCTTCTACGAGATAAAACATCGGCAGCTTTTTCGCGCACGCCACGTTGAGCGATTCCCAGAATTCTCCTTCACTGGTAGCGCCGTCGCCCGAGGACACATAAACAATTTCTTCTAAAGAATAATGAACGTTTTCTCCCAGAGGTCCTTTTTTGGCCTGAGCCAAAGCTTTGGGATGATTCTCGTAGTAGAGGGTCGCCTCAGCAGCGCCGGTGGCCTGCACGAATTGCGTACCCGTGCAGGAAGACTTGCTCACTACATTCCATTTCGCGTGTCCCCAATGAGATGGCATCTGCCGCCCGCCGGAACTGGGGTCATCTTTCGCGCCAACGGCCTGTAACAAGGTGTCGAGCGGCGTGATTCCGAGGGTCAGGCACAACGCACGATCGCGATAATAGGGATAGATCCAATCCAATCCGGGGCGTAATAGCAGGGCTGCGGCGGCCGTGACAGCTTCGTGGCCCGCGCTGGAAATCTGGAAGTAAATCTTGTTCTGGCGCTTGAGTTGAATCTCACGGTCGTCGAGCCGGCGAGAGAGATACATGGTGCGGTAAAGCTGGATGAGGGTATTGCGGTCGAGCCCTTGATACTTGGGGGCTTCCAACTTGGCCACTTTTACGCGAGTTTGAACAGCCATTCGTTCCTACCTCGTGTCGGAGTTGGAATTCTTGCCTACAAACTCTAAGTATACCGGAGGCCTGTTTGGAGTCGATACGTGGTCAGGATCGGCTTGTGAAAATCCGGGACGCTTCAGGCCAAATCCTCGAACTGCTTCTCGGTCTGGTCAAAGTTGGGGTCTGCGGATTTGATGATTTCGGGATTCGCGCCCTGAAACGGATCTTCCGTTGGAATACGATCAACCCAGCGTTGTTCGGAAAGCTTTTCGTGACCGGAAAATGCCAGGCGAATCAGCAATTTTACCGGCTCGCCGGAGTCCTTTTCTTCTTCTGTAGCCTTCTTGTTGGACTTCGTGGAAGCCTTTGTTTTAGCGGGTTTTTCGTCTGCCTCGCCATCATTTTCTTCCGCTTCGGGCCGATCAAATTTATAAAGAAGCTTTTTGTCGAGCCGGAACGCCTGCTTCCACACTTCAAGCTTGTGGCGGGCTTGCTGGGCCTTCTCTTCGTCCTTCGCGAAATCGAAAAGCATGTAGATGTGAGCCATAAGATGAGTGTGAGGTGGAGGACGGATTCAAGTCAAGAATTGGGACAAAGTGGAGGATGCCAATTTGGCGGGAAAGGGGTGCAATTGGGGCTGTGACTTCCTATGGCAGAAACGATGCGGTATGCTGTTCCGGCAGCAATGCGGCAATCGCTCCAGCCTCCTATCGCTCCAGGAAAAGTCATGGGCGCATGGGTGTGCCTGGTGGCGGCTCTGCTTCTCTGGTCGCCTATGTGGGCGGCTGCATGGCAAGCCAACCGGATGGAATGCTGCGACGGCGCGCAATGTCCAATCCATGGCCACCAATCTAACAAGCACAAGAGTGTGATGCCTTCCGGCGAGACTCAGGGCGAATCTTCGATGGAATGCCATCACACTGGCGCGCCTGAACTCATGCAGTGCTCGGTTTCTTGCTGCCACGATCATCAGCAAGTGTTCTCGGCGTCTGTGGTGTTTGTCTTGACGCTTCCTGCGAACATCCAGTCTCAGATGCGGTCTCTGCCTGGGCCAGGAATCAGCGACAGGTCGGCTAAGATTTCCTCGTTTGAACCGCTGTCTCCCCCTCCCAAACGTTTGTCCTAAGCTTGTAGCACCTCACTAATTCGATATTCCACTCTTCCTGAGCCTTGCCCGCTTTAATGGCATTGAGGCTTAGCAATTGATTGCGGGAGATTTTTATGCAGCGCCACTGCGCAGCAATATTTCTTTTATTTTTGGTTCTGGTCTGTCCGGTGACGGCCACTGTCTTTGGCACGGTTCGTGGAATCGTGCACGATCCACAACATCGCCCCGTAGCGGACATGCAGGTCACGCTGAATGCCAAGGATTCGTCCTATTCGCTGAAGACAACGACAGACGCCGAGGGCCAATTCCACTTTGATGCGGTGCCACTTGGCGAATATCAGGTGACCGTCTCGAAGACAGGTTTTACATCCGTCGAGCAGAACCTCACCGTGCTGTCGGGTACTGCGCCAGTTCTGCACTTCGAATTGATGCTGGCTTCCCAAGCGCAATCGGTAACCGTATCCGCCGACGCGTCACCGGCGCAGACGGAGTCCGTAACGCCGACGACTTTGGTTACACGCGGAGAGATCGCGTCCACGCCGGGAGCGTCGCGTTCGAACAGTGTCGCGATGATCACCAACTATGTTCCGGGCACGTATGTCACTCACGATCAACTGCACGTTCGTGGAGGACATCAGACCACGTGGCTGATTGATGGCGTGCCTATCCCCAACACGAATATCGCGAGCAACCTAGGGCCGCAAATCGACCCGAAGGATATCGACATGCTGGAAGTGCAACGCGGCAGCTATTCCGCAGATTACGGCGATCGTACCTACGGGATCTTCAACGTAGCGCCGCGCACAGGTTTCGAGCGCAATAACGAAGCGGAAATTGTCTTGAGCGCCGGGAACTTTAACCAGACCGATGATCAGGTGAATTTCGGGGGACACACCAATCGATTTGCGTACTACGCGAGCCTGAGCGGTAACCGAACCGACCTCGGCCTGCAAACACCAACGTCTGCCGTGATTCACGATCAAGCGAACGGTTTCGGCGGATTCACGTCGCTCACGTACAACGTAGATTCGCGAGACCAGTTGCGATTCGTGGCGCAAGCACGGCGTGATTTCTATCAGGTTCCATTCGATCCAAACGATCCCGACACCGCAGGACAGTTTCTGAAGGACGCCAACAGGGAGACCGACTCATTCGCTTTGATTTCCTGGGTGCGAACGTTCAGTCCCGGACTCGTGCTTACCGTCTCGCCCTTCTTTCATCACAACACGGCGAACTATCAGAGCAGTCCTCTGGATCTGCCAAGCTCAGCCACGGAAAATCGCACCTCGAACTATGAAGGAGGCCAGGCGAATCTGGAGTGGATCAACAAACGCAACAGTCTGCGTGTGGGCTTGTTCGGATTTGCCCAGCAGGACAGTCAGCTTTTCGGACTGCTCTGCAACCAGCCCGGGCAGTGCGACAGCATCAATCCTCCGGTGCCCTCGAATCCCGATGGGAGCGTTATCGCAGCATACGCGGAAGACCAGTTCAAACTCACATCGTGGTTGTCGGTAAGCGCTGGGGTACGGCAAACGCATTTCTCGGGTCCCATCGTGGAGAATGCCACGAGCCCGCGGGTGGGTGGCTCCATCCGGATTCCGAAGTTGAATTGGGTGTTTCGCGGCTTCTATGGGCACTTCTACCAGGCTCCGCCGTTGGTAACCGTGAGTGGTCCACTGCTCCAGGCAGCCAGCAACGAAAACTTGGGATTTATCCCGCTTCATGGAGAGCGCGACGAGGAGCATCAGTACGGCGTAACAATTCCGCTGTGGGGCTGGACGCTGGACGCTGATAATTTCCTGACGCGCGCCACGCATTATTTCGATCACAACAATTTCAACAACTCGGACTTGTTTTTCCCCATCACGATTCAGGGAGCGCGCATCAGCGGGTGGGAACTCACACTGCGCTCGCCGAATATCCGCAAGCGTGCGCAATTTTATTTGACCTATTCGAACCAGGTAGCGCTTGGCTGCGGCAGCATTGACGGTGGCTTGACGGATTTTTCGTTCGGCAGCGGATGCGGATATCTCGACCACGACCAGCGCGACACCTTACATTTGGGGGGGCAGTATTCGTTGCCCTGGAAGACGCTGGTCTCCACCGACGTGTACTACGCGTCGGGTTTCACGAACGGCGATTCCCCTCCCGACCTCAATTCACACTTGGCTCCGCACACGACGTTTGACCTGACGGTCGGGAAATCATTCGGCGAGCACTTCGCTCTTTCGCTGACGGGCCTCAATGTGGCGAACCGCCGTGTGCTGCTCGACAATAGCTTCACGTTTGGCGGGACCCACTACAACAACCCGCGGGAAATCTTTGTGCAAGTGCGCTATCGTTTTCATTATTGAGGAGAAATGATGAGGAAGCTTCATGTCCCACTGCTGCTCGCCGCCACTTTTATGGGAACAGGTTGCCAACCACCGCCAGCAAAACACTATCCAGTACAGGCGGAAGTGATCGCGGTCGATGCTCCCAAAAAACTCATTACCGTGAAACATGGCGACATTCCGGGCTTAATGCCGGCCATGACCATGCAATACATGGTCGCTGAACCCAAGCAGGTGGAGACTTTGCGACCGGGCGATAAAATCACGGCGGACTTGGTGATATCGGAAGGAAAAGGCCAACTGGAGCAAATCACGCTCGTCAGCAAAGCGGCTCCACCAGCAAAGACGCAGTAATACATACAGTGGTAGCGCGCGACGAAAAACCAATCTTGCGCATCGGACGACGGGCACGATAAGCTGACTTGGAAAGCATTTAATGGCGATGGAGTTCGCCACAACCGTCACGGCTGCATGATGCCTGACTGATGACTCCTGGCTGCCACACGGCACCAGGAGTTTTTTGTTATGGGGCCGTGCTGCCGTCGGATCGGAGACACTTTGCGCCTTCTATTGATTGCGATTTTCGGTGCCGTCGGAACGCTAGCGCGTTATGGACTGCAAGGATTGGTACAGATTCGAATGGGCAGCACATTTCCCTACGGTACATTG
>DASXLU010000332.1:0-14020 GCA_036496065.1 Candidatus Acidiferrum sp. | reverse complement strand
CCGTTTGTTGGCGCCGATCTTTCGCACCGAATGACAGTCGTAAATCGTGACGCTGCAAAAAAAAAACTGCACACGAAAGAATGGATGCATCTTCGCGTGCGCAGTTTGAAAAATCGATGGATTTTGGCGTTAGCTTTTATCGTGCGCTGGCTTGTTTACTGCCCGCGCCTGAAGCTTTCTCCGCGAGTATCTCCAGCTTCTGGATCTCAGGCTCCTTCGCGAAAAGCTCACTGGCTTTGGCAAACAGCGCCTTGGCAATCTCACCATTCATGTGAGCGTCTCTTCCCTTCTCGTCGGCAAACGTATCGAAAATGCCGTATTTCGATGGACCGATCTTCACGGCGTACCACGTCAGCGTTCCGGATTCCTTTTCCGCCAGCGGCTGAGCGGACTTCAGGAATTCTTCGACTTCATGTTCTTTTCCGGGCTTGCTTTCCAGCAACCCTAAGAGTGCAAGTTTGGCCATAGTGAGCCTCCAACCAAGTCAGATGCCCAGCGGGGGATGCAGGTTCCCTTGCAATTCGAAATTGTCGGGGAATCTTTGAGGTGCCGAAATTGCGGTGCGGCGCATCCAACACCAGTCATCTCTCATGTTCCATCGCATGTTACGCTTATAATAATTAGAGGCTCATTTTTATGACACAAGTGTCCTCTCCATTCTGCACCGTTGAAGAAGCTGTCGAGGAGATCCGCCAAGGGCGCATGATCGTCCTGGTGGACGACGAGGATCGCGAAAACGAGGGCGACCTTACTCTTGCAGCCGAGAAAATCACCCCGGATGCGATCAATTTTATGGCTAAGTACGGCCGCGGGCTGATTTGCCTGGCACTCACTGAGCAACGCTGCGAGGAGCTGAGCCTTCCGCTGATGTCCCCGATCAACACCTCGGTACACAAAACCGCATTCTGCGAAGCGATCGACGCGCGAGTCGGCGTAACCACCGGCATCAGTGCATCGGATCGCGCGATCACGATCCTGACGGCCATCGACACGAAGACACGTCCTCAGGATCTGGCTCGCCCAGGGCACATGTTCCCCTTGCGCGCGCGGAATGGAGGTGTTCTGGTTCGCGCCGGTCAAACCGAAGCTTCCGTTGATTTGTCGCGCATCGCGGGGCTGAACCCTTCGGGCGTGATCTGCGAAATCATGAACGAAGATGGCACCATGTCTCGCGTTCCGCAGCTCATCGAATTTTGCCGGGAACACGGGATGAAGATGCTCACCGTGGCGGACCTGATTCGCTACCGCATGCAGCACGAGCGCTACGTTCGGCGCGTGGCGGAAACTGTGCTGCCCACGAGATATGGCGACTTCCGCATGATCGCTTACGCCAGCGATGTAGATCAGGATCAACACATTGCGCTGGTGCGTGGGCCGCTGGAGGGCCCGACTCCACCGCTGGTGCGCGTGCACTCGCACTGCCTCACCGGCGATGTCTTTGGTTCAACGGCATGCGATTGCCCGGACCTAGTTGTACGTTCACTAGAAAAAATTGCTGAAGAAGATCGCGGAGTGTTTCTGTATCTTCACCACACCGGACGCGGCTTCAGCATCGATGCCCCAGACGCTGCGGGCGTTCTGCCGCAGATTCATTTTCATTCTCGCGGGCAACTCGACCGCGAACCGGCTCGTCAGCGCATGGTGCAGCACGAAAGCGGGATTGGTGCGCAAATCCTGATCGATTTAGGCTTGAAGGATATTCGCGTCGTGACAAATCATCCCAAGAAAGTGGTCGCGCTGGAGGGCTACGGGATTCGCATCGCCGACCAGGTTCCGCTGCAACTTAGTAAGCCGAAGCCCACTCACCAACACTTCTAGGGCCGAGGTCGGGGCAATCCGCTGATTGTCAGGAGCTGTAAGCCTACGGCTCCTCTTCTTCTCGTGCCGTGGGAGCAGAGCTTTTCTTTTGTGCAATTCCTGCCGCGGCACTCTTAGCCGGCGGAGCTTTGGGCTTCGCAGTTGCCGAGGTTGTGGCCCCAGGATTTGAATGCGCCGGCGTTCTTGCCGCCGGCGGTTTGCTTACTACCAAATATTTCCGCATCTTATCGAGGCGTTTTTGCCCAATTCCACGGATCGCCAGCAGATCATTCACATCTTTGAACGACCCGTATGATTTGCGCGTTTGCAGGATTTTTTGCGCTGTGGCCGGACCAATGCCCGGCACCATTTGCAACTCCGCTGAACTCGCGCTGTTAATGTTGATCGGATACGACGGCGGCTTCTTCTTGGCCAAAGCCGCATCGACGCATGTGAAAAGGAGGGTGAGCGACAGCAAAGCAAATACGATACGCTGCTGCCATCTGGGATACATAATTACTTGATAATAGCAGCGCGGTCACGCCCACGCAATGAGTGCGCCGGGCTTACGAAATTTTGCCGCCCTGCGCGCCGTACACTTCGACATCGCCAAACAAGTTAGCCTGCTCTTCAATTTGCGCGCGATCGCCAACGACCACGATTTGCATATTCGCAGAGTCAAAGTATTTTCGGGCAGTAGCCAACAAATCTGCCGGCGTTACCGCGCGAATTTTGTCGCGATACGTCTCCAGGTAGTCGGGGGGAAGTTCGTTCAGCTCCACCGTCGAGAATTGCGACAATAAGCCTTCTTGCGTTGCCAATCCCATGGAGAACACGCCGGTAACATAATTCTGGGCGTCGGCCAGTTCCGCTTCGGGCACCGGAACCGACCGCAGCTTATCGATCTCGTAGAACATTTCCGTGAGCGAAGCCGCAACCACATCGTTACGCACCGCAGCCGACACCGAAAAATATCCATGATGCCGTAACGGGTGCACGCCACTGCGGGGACTGTACGTATAGCCTTTGTCTTCTCGAATATTCATAACCAGGCGCGAATTAAAGGCGCCGCCGTACAAGCTGTTGGCGAGCCCCAGCTTGATCCAGTCTGGGTCTCGCCGCGTAATCGCGTGGCATCCTATCAGAATTTGCGTCTGCACTGAGCCTGGGTTGTGAACCATATACACGCGTCGCCCGCGAGGTTTCGGCGGCGCAGGAGCTTGCTTGGCGGATGGCTTCTGCCCTGTCCAATTGCCAAAGGTGGCTTCGATGGTTTTCAGCATGGCTTGCGGATCAAAATCGCCGACAAGCATGAGCAGGCCATTTTCGGGAGTATAAATTTGTCCGTAGGTCGACAGAAGGTCTTCGCGCTTGTACGCTGCCACTTCCGATTCGCTCGGCGAAATTTGCGCATAAGGATGAGAGCCGAAGAGTACTTTGCGCAAACGTTCTCCTGCGAGGAATCCCGGAGAAGTACGCTCCAGCTTTACCTCTTCCAGTTTTTGGCGGCGTTCCCGCTCGAACTCCGGCTCGGGAAACGCAGCTTCGCGTGCCAGTTCATTCACGAGTTGCAAAATCGATTCGCTAAATTCGCTAAGCCCTGCGAACGAGATCGCACTGGTATCCTGGCTGGCGCTGGTGCCTAAATCCGCGCCCAGGCTACGCAAATCCTCTTCGATCTTGCGGCTCGGCCGCTTTGCCGTGCCGGTGCGCACAACGGTGGCGGTCATGTCGGCAAGCCCGGGTGCACGGTCGACCACCTGGGCATTTCCGGCGCGAAAGAAAAGTTCGCCATGAAACTTTGGAATGGAATGCGCTTCTGCCAGTACGACCTCTAACCCGTTGGGAAGCCGAGCCCGCGTCCGCTTCGGCCAGTTGACTGCTCGCTCCGGCGACAAACCTGGAACGAGCGAAGAAACTTCAGCAACCCGGGTGGCCATTACGCTGCCTCCTTGGCATCTTTGTTAATGGGCGTACGGAATACAATGGCGCGATTTTCCGGCCGCAAGAATTTCCTGGCAGCAGCCTGAACTTGTTCTTTGGTCACGGCGAGAAATCCGTCGAGAATTGTGTTCACCAATTGCGGATCGTTATCGAAGAGGGTGAAGCACGCTAACAGGTGCATCAGTCCGTACCGCGGCATGTAGCCACCGCGCCCGCCCTCAAGCGTCGAATAATAATCAGACCGCCATTTCACCTTCAACTGCTGCAATTCCTCGTCGCTGATGCCGTTTTGCTGCACTTCTTGAAGCACTGTATCGAAGGCGGCCAGCGTGGCCTCGTCGGAATACTCAGGCTTGTGCAGGATGCGCGTGGTCATCTGGGTGGGGCCGTTGTAGCCGAAGATGTCGTCAATCCCTCCATCGGCCTCGACGGCAATTTGCTTCTCCAGGACCAATTCGCGATGGATTCGTCCGGCCCGGCCACCGTGCAATGCCTGGTCCAGCAACGCCATTGCATACCATTCCGGCGTGCGCCGCTTGGGCATCACGTATCCAATCGCCATGGCTGGCAAAGTGCCGAACTTTTCTTCCACATGTCCGCGACGCTCCGCTTCTTGTGGAGGTTCCGAAGGATCTGCGAATGGAGGCGCCGCCCCTGCCGGGATCGAGCCAAAATATTTTTCCGCCAGCGTCAGGGCATCTTCGGGTTTGACATCGCCCAGGAGAAGCAACACAGCATTATTCGGCACATAGTACGTATGGAAGAATTTCTGTACATCGACGAGACTGGCCGCATCCAGGTCCGCAAAATCGCCATAAAAATTGTGCGCGTTGGCCCAGTTGCGAAAGGCCACTGGGGGCATGTCGAGCCACGGAAACCCGCCGTAGGGCTGGTTCAGCACGTTGACGCGAACTTCTTCTTTCACCACGTCGCGCTGGTTACGCAGGTTTTCGTCATCTACTTTCAGCGCGCGCATTCGGTCCGCTTCCAGCCACATCACACGCTCTAATGCGTTCGAAGGCGTTGCTTCGTAGTAGTTCGTCACGTCATACATCGTCGAGCCGTTCAACACTCCGCCGCTGGAGTTGATCAACTTGATGTGCTGCATCTTCGGTGCGTTCTCGGAACCTTGAAACATCATGTGTTCGAAAAGGTGCGCGAAACCACTGCGCCCCTGCGGCTCCAGGCGAAATCCGATCTTGTAATAGACGCCCAATGTCACTACCGGTGCTGTTGTATCCGGGACGACTACTACTCGCAGGCCGTTTGCCAGCGTTTTCGTGTGAATCGGTATTTGCAGTTGCTTCACGCCGCTCCCCCTTTGCTCTTCGCCGATATTCCCTGTATATCTTTCGAAATATTTTCGAGCGCTCTCAACATCGCCTCCGGGTCACGCGAAAGTACTCGCGCTGCAAGCCGGCTTACCGCCTGATAAGTCTCTAGAAACTCAGGTTGGATCTCTTGCAGAGCCGCTTCATGCCGCGCCACAACTCGGTAGTCGCCGCGCGATAGAGGTCCTGTCCAAGCCATGTTTGGGCCGAGTTTCTCGTAATGTTCCAAAACTTGTCGCGTCAACGAGAGCAGCGCCTTCACAGACTCGCGCCGCTTCATTCCGGAAGCCATCAGCACCTGCACGCCGGTTTCTTCCACAGCCAGCACTAATCCTGCTGCGAATGCTCCCGCGGCGTGATAAAGAGCCTTTTTCTCGGAACGAATGCTCACGGCGATTCCGCCAAGAGAACGAGCGATCCGGCGAGCCACTCGCACGGCAACTTCATCGCCTTCGATTGCGAATACCTTGCCCTCAAGCGGTGGCACGCCCACACCGCTGAATGTCTGCAAAGGGTGCATGGAGGCCACCGAAGCTCCTGCAACTCGCAAGGGCTGCAAAACTTCCGCAACAAGCGCCCCGCTGGTGTGCAGCACGACTTTCCCGCGAAGTTCCTCGCCGCCGACTCGCGCCAATTCTTGCGCAACCTCCGCGATGGCATCGTCAGGTATGGTCAATAGGATGACATTGGCGCCCAGCGCGAGCCGTGACACTCCAACTTGCGCGTGACCTGCGCCGATGAACCGCACCGCTTTCCGCGCGCTTGCCTCCGAACGCGCCGCCACGCCGCGAATGCTCCAGCCCAATTCACGCAGCCTTTTGCCCAATCCTCGCCCAACGCGGCCGGCCCCCAGAATCACCAGACTTTTGACCATCCATGCTAGGATACCCCGAGGCTGGCACTCGACTCCAATCCGCATGCACCTGTTTGGGATATTTTTTTTCGGACTCCTCGCGTTATTTTGGGTCACGTATGGATTAAGAACCGCGCTGGGTGCGGCGCGCCTGCCGTGGCTGAAAAATTTTGCTCCTGCCGCTGACAGTGAATGCCCCAAAATCTCACTTATTTTTGCCGCTCGCGATGAAGAGGAAAAACTTCCGCATGCGTTGGCGACGCTCACGGAGATCGACTACCCACAACTGGAGATCATCGCCGTCGACGACCGTTCTACCGACGCGACTTCCCATATTCTCGATGAGTTCGCTGCCACGCACTCGCGTTTGCGTGTGGTTCATATCGCGAAATTGCCGCCCAGATGGCTCGGCAAACCTCACGCCTTGCAGCAAGGATACGAGGCATCGACCGGTGATTGGCTACTTTTCACGGATGCTGACGTGAAATTCAAGCCCGACAGCTTGCGCCGAAGCATCTCACTGGCGCAACAACAGCGACTCGACCATCTCACCCTTTTTGGCGACGTGGAAATGCACGGCTTCTGGGAACGCACGTTGATTCCCTTTTTCGGCATGGCATTTCAGCTCGCTGTGCAGGCACACAGTGTCAGCGATCCTCGTTCGCGCGCGTATGTGGGAGTTGGCGCGTTTCAAATGGTGAAGCGCTCCGTCTACGAAGCTTGTGGAACGCACCGGCGTCTGGCACTCGAAGTCGTGGAAGACATAAAACTGGGAAAAATCGTCAAAATGGGCGGGTTTCGTTCTGCCGTAGCGATCGCTCAAGATGCGGTTTCGGTTCGCTGGCATGCAGGCATCGGTAATCTGGTGCGTGGCGTCGAGAAAAACTTTTTTGCTGGCGCGCAATTTCGAACGTCAATCGCGTTTGGCCAATTCCTGGGACTGCTGATGTTTCACGTGCTGCCATTCCTCGGAGTGCTTTTCGGACATGGCACTGTGCGCATTCTCGCCGCCATCAGCGCTCTGATTCCGATCTGTTTTTTGATGGCCGTCGATAAGGTGATGCGGGTCTCGCCACTCTACGGCCTGACACTGCCTCTAGCCGCAACGCTTTTCGCCTACATGTTGATGCGTTCCGCCTTCATCACCCTGAAACAAGGTGGCATCATCTGGCGCGGCACATTCTACGCTCTGGACGAACTCCGCCGTGGAATCGTCTAGCAGTGCTTTTCGACTTTCGACTTCGGCTTCACGCCGAGGCTGGCGCAGCTTCATCCGTTTGCTTCGTAAAAACTCCGGCCAGATCCTGCTGCTTCAATGAACGAATGCGGTCGCGTAACTGTGCCGCCTTCTCAAATTCGAACTTCTTCGCAGCCTCGCGCATCTGCGTTTCCAATTGCTGCAGCAAGTCCGCAAGCTGCTTTTCGTTTTTTACCCCTGCCGCCGCCGCATCCAGCTCCGCCGTATCCAGCGGCACTGTCACGTAATCCGCCTCGACGATGTGCGCCAGCTCCATGTCCACGCCCTTGATAATCGATTGTGGCGTGATGTTGTTCTCGGTGTTGTACGCGATTTGCTTAGTGCGCCGGCGATTTGTCTCGCCAATCGCTTCGTTCATCGAACCGGTGCGCCGGTCCGCATACAGAATCGCCCGTCCCTCCACATGGCGGGCGCACCGTCCAATCGTCTGAATCAGCGAAGTCGCGCTGCGCAAGTACCCTTCTTTATCCGCATCCAGAATTGCCACCAGCGAAACTTCCGGAAGGTCCAATCCCTCGCGCAGCAGATTGATGCCGATCAGCACATCAAACTCGCCCTTGCGCAAGTCGCGGAGAATTTTGATGCGATCCAAGGTCTCCACTTCCGAATGCAAATAGCGGCATTTCACGCCAATTTCGCTGAAATACTCGCTCAAGTCCTCCGCCATGCGCTTCGTCAGTGTAGTCACCAGCACGCGTTCGTTCTTCGCCGAACGAATCCGGATCTCTTCCAACAGGTCATCGACCTGCCCTTTCACCGGGCGGATCTCCACTTCAGGGTCAATCAGGCCCGTCGGGCGAATTACTTGTTCAACGAACTGGCCGCCGGATTTCGTCAATTCATACGGCCCGGGCGTCGCCGACACGTAGACGACCTGATTGGTGCGATGCTCGAATTCCTCGAACGTCAGTGGCCGGTTATCCAGCGCGGAGGGCATGCGGAATCCATAATTGACTAGCGTCTGCTTGCGCGAACGGTCGCCATGGGACATCCCGCCCACTTGGGGAATCGTCGCGTGCGATTCGTCCACAAACAGCAAATAATCCTGCGGGAAATAGTCGAGCAAGGTCGGCGGTGCCTCGCCTGGCAGCCGGCCGCTCAAGTGCCGCGAATAATTTTCGACGCCGTGGCAGTAGCCAATCGTACGCATCATTTCGATGTCGAACATGGTGCGCTGCACCACACGCTGCGCTTCCACGAATTTGCCCTGCTTCTCCAGTTCCTTCTTCCACCACCCCAGTTCTTCCTGGATGGTCACAATTGCGCGGTCCCGTTGCGCTTGCGGCATCACATAGTGCGTCTTTGGATAAATCGTTACGCGCGACAAGTCTTCCTGACCTGAACGGATTTCGCCTGTCAACGGATCGATTTGCCGCAACTTATCGATCTGGTCGCCCCACATTTCGATGCGGTACGCCTGGTCTTCGTAAGTGGGATAAATCTCGATGGTATCGCCGCGCACCCGGAATGTTCCGCGCCGCAGATCTTCGCCGCGGTCGTACTGCACGTCCACAAACCGTCGCAGCAGCGCCTCGCGGGAAGTCTGGTGTCCTTTTTCCAGCATCACCAGCATGCCGTAATACGCTTCTGGCGAGCCGATGCCGTAAATGCAAGACACCGACGCCACGATAACCACATCGCGCCGCTCAAATAGCGAACGCGTCGCGCTCATGCGCAGCTTGTCTAGCTCATCATTGATCGTCGCTTCTTTATCGATGTAAATGTCGGCTGCAGGCACGTACGCTTCCGGTTGATAGAAGTCGTAGTAGCTCACGAAGTATTCCACTGCATTTTCCGGGAAGAAGCTCTTGAACTCGTGATAGAGCTGCGCCGCGAGCGTTTTGTTATGTGCCAGAACCAGCGCGGGGCGGTTGGCTTGCTCGATGACCTTTGCCATCGTGAAAGTTTTGCCCGAGCCGGTTACGCCAAGGAGCACCTGGTGCTTGTCGCCGGCTTCCAGTCCTTTGGTGAGATGATCCAAGGCGGCGGGTTGATCACCGCGAGGCTGATAGCTGCTCCGCAACTTGAAGTTCATGGCGCGACTCTCCTGCTGGCCCACCGGCCTGTGCCGAAACCCCTATTATACCGTGCCTGGCAAATTCGCTTTCGCGTGCGGAGAAAACCCTAAATTGGCCGGAATTGGTCGATTTCCAGGCTGGCCTCAAGCCGCTATTTCGAAGCCGAAGAATTCGCCGGCACAAATACTACTTCGAACTGGCTGTTCGCTTCGATCAGATAGCGAACTTCGTTGGACCCGTCGGCCTTGGCCACGATCGCGTCCAGCATCTGCTGCACGTCTTCTTTTGCGCGCAATACCAGATGTGTCTTCAGCGAAACGTACGTGATTGTTTCGTTTGTTCCCTTAGCGATGCCGGACGTCTTCAACTGATGCAACTTGTAGCTTTCCGGGGTGGTATCTCCGGGCGAGGATTTCTGCTTCAGCGTCGCGTCGGTAAGCAATACCGCGCAGGTCTCAGCAGGCATCACCGGGCACTTGTCATTGCGTACGTAGGTTGTTTCGCGCTCCCATACCAGGTTCACGATCGGAGTTGGCGTGTTCTCAGCTTCCTGGGTCTTCCACTTTTCGCCAAGAGTGATTCCTTTCGCAGGCAATGTCCAACCGTAGGCAAATTGCGATACCCAGAATTGCCACGCGATTCGTTGTTCTGGATCGACATCATCCAAGCCTTGTAGCTGTGAAACCTGGCCATCGGCCGCGATCGTAAAGTCCAATTTGCCTTTTAAGGCCTTTGTCGCGGCGTCTCGAGAAGCCTCCGGTTGGGATTCCAGATCCGCGTGCATAACAATGACCGGCTTCTTCTTGTCGATTCGAATTTCTTTGATCGTCACGACAATGTTCGTGGAGATTTGCGTTTCCGTCTGACCCTGCTCTGGTTGGATTGCAACATGACTCCCGGTGTGCGCCAGCCGTTTGATGCGAGCCGTACTCTTGTACTGGAATACCTGCCCTACCTTCAGGCGCGGGACCAAAACTATTTCGCTGCTTGCGAGGTTCGCGGGGACACCAAGAAGCAGAGCGGCTACAAACATCCAAAGCACTTTCTTCCGTCGCGCTACCGGCCCGTTCCTGCGCGAAGCCCTGCTCATTTTGCAGCCGCGCCAAACTGCCGGTCAAAAAAATCACTGGTGGCCTGATAAGCCTTCAGCCAATTACGGTGCAACAGAAAATCGTGCACCTCGTCCGGAAAGACCAGTTGTTCGATAGAAACTCCGCGTTCGCGCAATCTCGCCACCAAGTCCACCGTCTGCGAAAAAAATACATTTCGATCATCATCCCCGTGGATGAGTAGTACGGGAGACTTCCACGTATCCACGGACGTCACCGGCGAAGAGGTGTGAGCCAACTTGATCAAGTCCGGAGAAATATTTTTGCCATTCCAGTTATCGGTAGGCCAGTCGTGCACTCCATGAAAATCCACGCCGGCCGCAAACATGTCCGAGTTGCGAGCAAGACCGAGCGCCGTCAGATACCCGCCGTAACTTCCGCCCCAAAGTCCGATGCGTTTTGCGTCCACGTCGTTGCGCCCCTGCAGATATTTTCCGGCCGCCACCACATCCTGATATTCGGTGGCTCCGCGCCCCGCACGTCCCGGCGCCTCGCGAAATATTCGTCCATAGCCGATGCCACTGCGGTAATTAATCGCCAGCACAATATATCCGCGACTCGCCAGATACTGATTCATCGCGTACGAATTCGCGTAGTAGTACATGTAATGCCAGCCCAGCAACATTTGCCTTACGGGCCCGCCGTGCAGAAAAATCAATGCAGGCCGCTTTTCGCCTGGCTTTACGTCTTTCGGCAAAAACAATTGCGCGTGGATTTCCAATCCGTCGGCAGCCTTATAAAGCACCGGCTGCGGCGCAACCAATTGGCTTCCCCAATTTTCCGCATGCGACTCGCTGCCGGAAACTGCAACCTGCTCCGGCTTCGCACCGTTCCCCGCGTTCGCCGCGGTAAATACCGCTCCCGGATTTCGAACGCTTGAGCCCAGATATGCGAATTTTTGCCCGTCGCCGAGAATCACGGGAGCCCACTCGATACCGTCGCCCTTGGTTACTTGCTCTAACTTTTCACCATTGATTCCAACACGCCATAAATGACGGCGGTCGATGTCTCCACAATTCGAATTCAGCAGGATGGTCTTGCGGTCCGGTGAGAACGACCACTCTTCCACTTCGCAGTTTCCCGGAGTCAACAACTTCGCCGCGCCTCCGTCTGCCCCAGTCGCGTACAGGTGCTGCCAGCCATCTTGTTCGCCAGCGAAGACCAACATATTGTCCGCGGCCCAATTCAACACTCCGCCCCCGGTCTGTCCCGCCATGTACGGGTAGGATCCTTCTGCTGCGCTGCTGCTTTTCCAGACCTCGCGCGCCTCGCCGGTCTGCGCATCGGCCACCCAGATCGCCCACGGATGCGGACGGTCCGGCTGAATGAAGAAGCCCTCCGGCGTGTCGCGCGGCACTGCGGGTTGCCTGACAAACGCCACTCGCTTTCCGTCCATCGACCATACTGCATCACTGTCGGAATCGACGCTGGGCGCCAGAAATTTCACGCTGTCTGTTGCCAGATCGCAGATTCCGACGAAGCTGTGGTCTCCGCGGTCTGAAACGAAGAGCAGCCGCCCTCCATCAATTGACCAGTCCAGCGGTTCGTTCTTTCCTCGCACTACGATCTGCTTGGGCTTTTCTTCGCCTTGCAGGGCGACCACCCAGATCTGCCCACCACGTGCATACGCCACTTTGCCCTGCGCCGAAATCCGTGGCGAGTGCCCCTCGTCCACTTTCTTGGGAGTTCCGCCGCCAAATGCAATTTGCCACACCGTTTCTTGCATGCCTTCCGGCTTGCTTGTCGGGTTGGCGTATTCGCCCGACACATTTTTGCCTTCGCCACGCACGTAAACGATCGCGTTGCCATCAGCCGTGAAATGCAAATCCGAAAGCTCTCCACCGTCGTCCTCGGCGTACGCAGTGAGCTGCCGCGCACGAAAATCCGGCCCTTCCGCGACCCAAATGTTGCGTTTGCCACTTTGATTAACGGTCCACGCGATGTGAGTGCCGGATTTCGCTGCGATTAGATTTTCCGCAAAGGGCACGCCGATAATTTGTTCCAGCGTGAAGCCCTTCTGCGCCACAGTCACCGGAACGCAGAAAAGCGCAAACGTGCAAGCTATGAGCAATAACCGCTTCATTTGTTTTTCTCCTGAAATTTCGCACGGCCTGGCCGGCAGCGATTCAGCGCCCCGGCCCAACGCCCAACGCAGAGACAGGTTCTACCACAACAACGGGTGTATCGAGCGGACCACTCACTTGCAAAGTACGCCCAGCGGGCGGCGTTCGCGGACTGCGATTCCCCGGAGTCGCCGGCGTAAACGTCAATTTTCCGTCTTGACCAAATCCGATCCGGCCCGTCAGCTCATTTGTTCCGTGCGGGGCTTCCAGTTTCACGGATTCGAGATTCAAGCTCGGACCATCCAAGGTAAAGTCACCTTCGCCGCTGCTCCAACGCGAAATGCCAGTTCGCACCGTACCAGATTCGACGCTGGTCGGTACATCCCACCCGCGAAACTCTATGCCGGTTAGCCGCACTTCACCGCGTCCCGCTAATTTCTGCAGCAGTTCTTCTCGCCCGACACCCACCGTCGCGAGGTGCAAGCGCCCGCTGGCCGCACCGGACCAGCGCTCTGCCCAACGTGGTGTCCATGGGAGCTGCGCGAGATTAACGCGGCTGAAATCCGCGATAACTTCGTATTTCGGCGCAACCGAGAAGAGCGCTTTCATTTCGCCGCTGACCGTTCCACCGGCCCATTGCGCTTGCGCATCCTGAACATCCAAGTGCAACTCATGGAGGGCAACCTTGCCCGTCGCATGCGAAAGCTTCACTTTCTCCACAATAAACGTGTCGATGGACACGTCACCTTCGGCCGACACTCGCCGCAGCAATTCGCTTGGCTTCGCAACCGTATCGTTCTTCGCCAGAAGCGATGTCATCAAACGCTGCAGCCAACTAGGACGCGCGCGCGGTCCCACCCAGCGATCCATCTCCGACGCATCCAGCAAATCCGTATGTAGTTGAAAGCGCCAGTTGCTTCCGTCAGTAGTTCTCGCCGCTTTATTTTCTTCAATCGTTCCCGACCACTCCCCGCCAAACGCGCCTACTTTTGTAATTTGGATGCTCTTTCCGCTTTCCTTCGCGTCCACGTGCACTTCATCGAGCTTCAGCGGCAAATTCAGTCCCGCGGCCTGCAGTTCCCCCTTCGATATATCGAACGAGCTGCGCCAGTGGCGATTCTTAAATCCTCGCTGCCATCCAATTTCCAACCGGCCGCCCGCACCGCCCGTCAATTCCCAACCGTGGTTCAGCGGGTGCCCGAACGCCGACGCTACCTGAAAAGCAGGTTGCACATCCGCCAGCCGCACGTACAGACGAAGCACACCTTCCCCGGATGCAAAATCCTCCAGTAAGACGGACTCGACGGTGTTGTCTGAAACTCCGCGGCCACGCGCTCGGGCCGCCGCTTTGTCATTCTTCGCCTTACCCTTTGCCGGCACCCCTGGTGTCACCAAGACCATTCGCACTGGCTCGGACATGAACCGGCGTCCTCGCAGTGCGCCTTGAAAGGGATCTATCCGAATTGCCTGCTCTAATCCCGGAATGACCACCGAGCCACCTTGGCTGGCAATTTCCGCCGAGTCCCACTGAATCGGCCATCCGTGAAATTCAGCCGTACCGGTTAATGTCTCGTCCGCGCTGAGTTCCTCCGCCATGTTCGGCTGAAACGCGCGGCACCACGACAGCAAATCCTGCGCCTGAATCGC
>DASXLU010000331.1:0-6409 GCA_036496065.1 Candidatus Acidiferrum sp. | reverse complement strand
CTGGTCACCCAGGAAGTTGTCGGGGTGGCACCTTTTCCGCTTATCACTACAGGTACAGACGCGAACGTTCAAGTGCGTGGCGTGTCTCCCAACGTTTTGCAGATTCGAACTTTTGTGAAGATGGCGCAAGGCCGCATGTTCACTCCCGGATTGAATGAACTTGTGGTCGGCAAAAATGCCACCAGAACGTACGCCGGTTTGAAACTTGGCGACAACGTGACATTTGGCGGTGGCCACTGGCAAGTCGTCGGCATATTTGACGCTGGCGGCTCAGCATTCGATTCGGAAGTTTGGTGCGACGCCAAGATCCTTAACCAGGTTCTGAAGCGCCCTGAAAATATTTTTCAGTCGGCCACTGTCCACCTCGCTTCTCCGGACACATTCAATGCGTTTAAGGATTCCGTGACGTCCGATCCACGCCTGAATGTCGACGCGGTTCGGGAAATTGACTACTACGCGAAACAATCGACCACCATGACGCGTCTGATTACCGTGTTGGGCGGGTTGGTTGCCGCCATCATGGCGATTGGTGCGATCTTCGGCGCGCTCAACACCATGTATTCCGCGGTCGCCGAACGTGGACGCGAAATCGCAACGATGCGTGCGCTCGGGTTCGGAACGTTCACCGTGCTTCTGTCGTTTCTGTTCGAGGCGCTCCTTATTTCTTTTGCGGGTGGACTTCTTGGATGCCTGGCGGTGCTCCCGCTGAACGGCTACACCACCAGCACCATGAATTTTCAGACCTTCTCGAATCTGGCATTCGCTTTCAAGATCACTTTCGACTTGCTGCTGATGGGAGTGCTGTTCGCACTGGTTATGGGCGTACTTGGCGGATTACTGCCAGCCGTTCGCGCGGCGGTTCGACCGGTTGCGGTAGCGCTTCGAGAACTCTAGACAGATATCCTGACGGGGCAAACTGGAGCAAGAATATTTCCACTCGAAATTCGCGACTAGAAGTTCATCTCCTCAATCCTGCGTGACTGCGGATTGTAGTCGCAGTAGCGCACCCACTTCGGCCTAACCACAAAATACGTAATTCCTGGCCACTTTTCACGCTCGACTCCGTCCGGGAATTTCGCAAAGTATGTTTTCTTATACTTGGCCAAGTCCTCTCCAACTAATTCTTCAGCCACACCCTCAAACTGTACCGTCACCTCTGTCGTGCAGCCAATCACCCAAGCCATGCGTTGATTCTTTGTCAGGTTGGGATATTTGCGGGAACTCTTCACGGTGTCGAACACGATCTCGAGTTTCGGAGTCACCGCGAAACCAACCAACGCCGCCTCCGGCTCTCCTCTCTCTGTAACTGTAGAAAGAACTGCCAGACTTTCCGCCGCCATAAAGGCATACACTTCCTCGACGTTCATCGCAGTTTTCTCCTTCCCAAGCTTTCGTTCCCCGCGAGCGTGCTAGACTTTTATTTTTCTTAGGAGAGCCCATGCCGCGGCTATTTCGCAGGGAGTTGGTCAGCCACCTTCTTCGTGCACTTACTCTAGTCTTTTGCACTTCGTTCTTGTTCGCGAATTTAACTCCAGCGCAACCTTCCGCCACGGATCTTGCTTCGGGCCTTTCGTGGCGTTTGGTGGGCCCATTTCGCGGAGGCCGCGTTACGGCGGTCGCGGGGATCGCTCACGACCCAAAAACATACTACATGGG
Source organism: Candidatus Acidiferrum sp. (assembly GCA_036496065.1). Taxonomy (GTDB): domain Bacteria; phylum Acidobacteriota; class Terriglobia; order Acidiferrales; family UBA7541; genus Acidiferrum. The sequence goes on along the minus strand of DASXLU010000331.1, from coordinate 4,753 downwards.
TACTCCGGGCGGCGGCGTGTGGAAGACCACGAATGGTGGAGTGACGTGGTTTCCGATTTTTGATTCTGCGCACGTCGCGTCTATCGGCGATCTGGTCGTCGCTCCTTCTGATCCAAATATCATTTATGTGGCGACCGGCGAACAAATCGCGGGTGATGGCGTCTGGAAATCGATCGATGCCGGCGCAACGTGGACCAACATTGGCATCAGGGATTCGAAACTTATCCCGTCTTTGCTGGTCGATCCACACGACGCAAATCTCGTCTACGTCGCCGCGGCCGGGGAAGTAACTCCCAACGAACATCGCGGCATTTACAAAAGTTCGGATGGCGGCAAGTCCTGGCGAAAAGTTCTCTACAAAGACGAACGCTCCAGTCCCACGGAGCTTTGCTTTGATCCCTCAGACACGCACATTATTTACGCAACGGTCCGCCAAGTGCCGCCAGCGCCGGGCGAGAAGCCGCCTGAGGGCGTGGATACCGTGATCTTGAAGTCCGCAGATTCCGGCGAAACTTGGACTCCATTAAGCGACAAAGGCCTCCCTGCCGATCATCGCGGCCGCATTGGCCTCGCCGTAGCGAATGGACTCGCCGGCAAGCGTATCTTCGCGCTTATGAGTCAGGGGCTTTTCCGTTCCGACGACGCCGGCGAGAACTGGCGCAAAATTACGCTGGATCCGCGAGTGCTCGGAAGCAGTTATTTCGGCCGCGTTTATTCCGACCCGAACAATGTCGACGTGGTCTACGTTATGCAGACTTCCACCTATCGCTCCTCGGACGGCGGACAGACCTTCACTGCGTGGAAGGGAACTCCTAGCGGCGAAGACGATCACGTCTTGTGGTTCGCGCCGGAAGATTCGAATCGTATTTTGATGGGAACGGATCAAGGCGCTGTGGTCACGCTGGACGGCGGAAAGATTTGGAGCACATGGTACAACCAGCCAACCGGGCAATTTTATCGCATTGCTACGGATCGATTTTTTCCGTACCGGCTTTATGCCTCGCAGCAAGATTCGGGCTCTGTTTCTGTGCAGAGCCGCTCGGACTATGGGCTCATAACTTATCGGGACTGGTATCCGACGGGATCTTTTGAAAGTGGTTTCATCGCTCCCGATCCACACGATGCGAATTTTGTTTACTCCGTAGGTTGGTACGGCATTGTTCTGCGTCTCGATAGATCTACCGGCCAACTCGCCACGCTGTTCGTTCCGCCGGCGAGCTATCGAACGGTTTGGGAAACTCCACTGCTTTTCTCGACCCGCGATTTTCAGTCTCTCTTTTATGGTTCGCAATTCCTTTTGAAGAGCACCGACAAGGGTGCAACGTGGAAAGAAATCAGCGGCGATCTCACGACCAAGGCGCCGGATCCGCAGGCAGCGCCGAAGCCCGCGGCGAGTGGCGGACATTTTCCGACGAAAGACGATACCGAAGTGTCCGAAGAGGATGAAGACCCGTATATGCAGGAGCCCAGTCACGGCGCGATTCAAACGATTGCGCCCTCGGCTCTCGATTCGAATCTCATTTGGGTAGGATCTACCACAGGCCTGATACATGTTTCACATGACGCTGCCACCTGGACGGACGTAACTCCGAGCGGCCTGCCGGAGCATCCCTACATTAACTGCATCGAAGCATCGCCGCACGATGCGGGCACAGCGTACGCCGCCATTTTTGCGCGCCGCGATTTTCGACCCTATTTTTACCGCACGCGCGACTCCGGGAAAACCTGGGAAAAAATAATCACGGGCTTGCCTGACACGGGCATTGCCCGAACGATTCGCGAGGATCCCGGCCGTAAAGGATTACTGTTCGCAGGCACGGAAACAGGAGTTTACTTCTCTTACGATGCCGGTGATCACTGGCAATCTTTGCAGTTGAATCTACCGGCTTCATCGGTTCGCGACCTTACGATTCACGGCTCCGACCTGGTTCTCGCCACCTTCGGCCGCGGACTTTGGATACTCGACAAAATTTCGCCCCTGCGGCAATGGGCTTCGGATGTCACCGCCACGCCAGCGCACCTCTTTCTTCCCGAAGCAGCGACGCGCGTGCGTTGGGACAATTATCCCGATACGCCACTTCAGCCGGAAACGCCAGCGGCGGTCAATCCACCGGACGGCGCCGCGATAGACTACTTCCTAAAAGCTGTTCCCAAGGGAAAGATCACCCTCGATGTTTTGGACGAAAAAGGTGGTCTGGTTCGTCACTATTCCAACAATCCTTCCGAGGAATCGATAGCCCCGCCGAATGTGCCCGAGTTCTGGTTTTCGCCAACGGCAAAGTTACCCACCACTGCCGGCCTGCATCGTTTTGTGTGGGATTTGCGCTATCCGACTCCCACGGCACTGCCCTACGGATATTTTGGCGAGCGCTTGAAATACACGGAATACACGGTTCCCGATCATGCGGTGCCGGGTGAGACTCCACGCCTGCAACCGCCCGGTCCGTTGGTTGCGCCCGGCACGTACTCGTTAGTGCTCACGGTGGACGGAAAGAAGTATCAACAGAAGTTGCAAGTGCTGCCGGACCCGCGTGTTCACATGGACTCCGCCGCATACGCTGCGCAACTGGAACTCTCGCTCAAGATCTGCGACCTGATGGAATCCGATGCTCGCTATTTCACTGCGCTTGATTCTTTTCATCAGGAATTTGATGCGCGCAAAAAAGCTTTGCCGGCGGCGCCTCCCAAAGAACTAACGGATGCGCTGGACAGCGTGCAGAAGCAACTCGATGCCTTGGAAGACGGTTCGAACGAATCGCCAGGCTTTGGTCCCATCAATCGCGACTTGGGTCGCTATCTCTCGATGGTTCAGAGCGGCGACGTGCGCCCGGCTGAATCCGCGCGCGATGCGTTTGTCGCAAGCTGCAAAGTCTACACGAAGAACGTGGCCGCGTCTGAAAAGCTCAATTCTGAATCGCTGGCCTCGTTAAACGCGCTCCTGGCCGCGCAGAAATTTCCGCCGCTAAAATATACGCCGCCACAAATTCAACCGTTTACTTGCACGCCTTGAATTGGGTGACGTAATCGCCGACTAACCAACCACGTGATATTCGCTCTTCACCAGGCCGCTGGCATATTGTTGCGTCGCGATATGTTTGAGCTGCACATCGCGCCCTAGAACACCAAAAAGGGGAATGCCCTCGCCGATGAGCACCGGCACGCGAGTAATGATGAGGCGCTGCACAAGTCCTGCGCGTAGAAAACTTTGGATCGTAATTCCTCCGTCGACGTAAATGTGCTGGACGCCGCTGGCAGCCAATTTCGAAACAATCCCGGCCGGATCTCCCGTCATCTGTTCCACAATTCCCCCGCGCACTCCAGACAAATCGAGGGTCTTGCTGCTCAGCACTACAACGCGCTTATCGCCATACGGCCATTCTGGAAAAGCCGCGACGACTTCGAACGTGTTTCGTCCAATTACCAGCGCATCAACACTCGCAATGAATTCCTCGTAGCCATGGGGTTCTCCGCCATCCGCGGGTAAAAAATCAAACGCGCCATTGCGCCGTGCGATAAAGCCGTCGATGCTGGTTCCGACGAACACCGAGGCAATCATCGTGCCCTCCTCCGTTGCGGCTGTGAACCGCAGCTTGTTTATCGCTTGTGTTATGAATCTGTCAGAGCAGGGAATTAGCCGTTTGCAGCCGCGCCTTTTGCCGCCGAGACGTCTGTATCGGTCACACCTGTGCCCACGCCGCGGAATCGAACGAGCAGCATTGTCAGATCGTCCGCTTGCCGCGCACCACGCGCAAAGTTCTCCACCGACTCCAGCACGGTCTTCTGAATCTCATCCAACGGCTCGTCGGTTTTGCCTTGCAGAACCTCACGCAGCCGCGCCACCCCATACAAATTGTCCTCAGGGTCCATCGCTTCGGTCACGCCATCGCTAAAGAGCACCATCGTATCGTTCGGCTCCAGGTTCAACGTAGATGTGGTGAATTCGGCTTCCGGCACAAGCCCAACCGGAAACGATCCTTCGGTGAACGCTTCTTCTGCCGCGCCTTGCCGAATCAATATGGGCGAGGGATGCCCCGCATTGATAAATTCCAATCGCCCATTATCTTCCAGAATCCCGAAGAACATCGTTGCGTAGCGTCCGACTTCCGCGTGGTCGCACAAAAAGCGATTCACGTGATTGAACACGCGCGCCGGATCGGTTCCCAAGGTCATGCCGGAAAGCGCTCCCTGCAGCATCGTCGTTAGCAGCGCCGCTCCTAACCCTTTTCCGCTGACGTCCGCCAGCAGAAACGCGGTGCGCTTATCATCCAGCGGGAACACGTCGAAATAATCGCCTCCCACAGACAAGCAAGGAAAATTCACGCCAGACACAGCGAGGTGCGGATAATCGCGAAAATTCTTCGGCAAGAGCGCCTGCTGAATGTCTCGGGCGATGCCGATTTCCTGCTCAAGCCTCTGCCGTTCGCGTTCGCGCTCCACCAATCGCGCGTTGTCCAGGATGCTGGCAGCGTCGGCGGCCAGCGCGTCCAGAATCTGCCGGTCTAGTTTCGAAAACGCAGTCGGCCTCTTGGAGTCCATGTACAGCACGCCAAGGAAATCCCCGCGCGAAACATTTGTAGCCGATTCGCTGCTTGCGCGTGAACTCGCGTATAGCGGTATGACCACCACGGCGCGCAGACCTTGCGCCACGATGCTCGCCGCCGCTTGCAAATTCATTTCGGCTTGCGCCAAGTCTTCCGTGATGACAGGCGAATGCTGTTTCATCGCCAACTGAATCGCGGTCTGACTCGGCGTC
>DASXLU010000330.1:0-4380 GCA_036496065.1 Candidatus Acidiferrum sp. | reverse complement strand
GAAAATCGGCGAGCCCAGGATATTTCGGTCAGGGTTTTGCCAGCAGGTGGCGGAAGGCAATAGCCGTTTGCAAAAAGAATTGGGCGGCGGACCGTTGTACGACATCGGCGTGTATTGCATCAACGCAGCCCGGTACTTATTTCGAGCCGAGCCGGAGGAAGTTTTTGCTTATGCGGCAACGAACAAGCAGGACGCGCGATTCAGTGAAGTGGAGGAGATGTCCGCAGCAGTAATGAAATTCCCGGGAGACCGTTTGGCGACATTTGCGTGTAGTTTTGGCGCGGCGGACCGTTCGGCGTACGAGGTGATTGGCTCGAACGGCCTGCTGAAGATGGACCCGGCGTACGAAATGGTCGGAGACCTGAAATGCGAGATCACAACCGGCGATGGGAAGCCGCAAAAAACTACGTATAAGAAGCGCGACCAGTTCGGACCGGAGCTGGTGTACTTTTCGAAATGCATCATCGAGAACAGCACGCCGGAGCCCGGAGGCAGAGAAGGGTTGGCGGATGTGCGCATCATCCAAGCGTTGTTGGAATCGCAAGAAAAGAATCGGCCGGTGCGGATCTCAGCGGTGAAGGATCTGGCTCGGCCAACGGAGGAGCAGGAATTGCACAAACCTCCCGTCGAAGAACCGCCGCTGGTTAAGGCGACCGCACCAAGCAAGCGGAGTTAGGGAAAAGAAAGTTAGCCCAAAAGCAGATCCCTCGCTGCGCTCGGGATGACAGGGTTAAGTAGGACGCTCGATTGATTACAAAGCGGACTGTCGCGCTAGCTCTTTCGTGACTCGGACTTGGACTCTAGATTTGAAATCGTGCGGAGATGGGGTCCAGCGTGACGGACCCCTACGAACTCTAAAAAAACACCCGTTCTTTGGAAACGCTCCGTTGGAGCGCGTCCTTCGAACGGGTGCTTAGAGGTATCGCGAAAAATCCGGTTAATTTCATGCCCGAGGATGAGGAGGACATCACGCTTTTCTGCATTTCGCGTGGCCCCCTGTTCTTGAGTGAGGCATCAACTGTAAAATCGGCCTAAGTCCTCCACAATCCACTGCGTACTGTATTTTTGCGGCATTAATTCGTTTTTTCGATAGATGGAGGGAGCGGATCGCGAAATGAGAATTCCGACCGTCAGAAGGACTTTACGACTTCCAATTCACCCTTGCGGCGGAGAACCTCGACTGCCACATCGTCTTTGTGGCGGCGAAAAAGAATATCGACGGAAGCGTCGCCGACCCTAAGGTTTTCTACTGTGACTTCGTCAAGATTGGCCGGAAGCGCAGGGTTGGAAAAGCGAATCGTGCGTTCCGGCGCGGAAATGTAAATGCCTAGAACGGCGCGAAGAAGCAAGTAGACGCTGCCTGAGGCCCAGGCTTGGGGCGCGCACGCCACAGGATACAAGGTGGGCCCGCTGGAATCGTTGCGCTTGTGGAATCCACAGAAAAGTTCGGGAAGACGGTTCAGATCGACGGCGAGACTGGCTTCATACAGGCCATAGAGGATGGAGATGGCTTTGGACTGAAGGCCATAGAGAGACAAGCCGAGCGCGACCATGGCGTTGTCGTGCGGCCAGACCGAGCCATTGTGATAGGACATGGGATTGTAGCGAGCTTCGCCAGCAGCAAGCGTTCGAACGCCCCAGCCGGAGAACATGGCTTCGCTTAAGAGAGTTTCCGCGGTTATCGCGGCATGCTCAGGGCTGGCGATGTGGCAAAAAAGGGCGTGACCAGCGTTCGAGGTACGGACGCGACATTGCGCTTTCTTACCATCGAGCGCGAGGACGTAGCTGCGAAGCTCGTCGTTCCAGAAGTGTTGTTCGAAACGCTTCTGCATATCGGCGGCCTGCTGCTCGAGCGCCGTTGCGCGATCCGCTTCGCCTAGTGCGCGCGCGATGCGAGATGCCGTCAGCTTGGCGGCATAAACGTAGGCTTGCACCTCGCAAAGAGCGATAGGAGCCTCGGCGAGCTTGCCATCTGCATGGAAAATAGAATCGCTAGAGTCTTTCCACCCTTGTTGCGTGAGGCCTTCGGCGGATTTGCGCGAGTATTCCACAAAACCGTCGCCATCGGCATCGCCGTACCGGTCGATCCACTCCAGCGCTTTTACGATGTTGGGCCAAATGGATTTCAGGAATGGAAGATCATTGGTGCGCTGGAAATATCCGCCAGCGAGCAGAATGAATAGGGGCGTGGAATCCACGCTCCCGTAATATTGGCGGAATGGGACTTCCTTTAATGCGGCCATTTCACCGCGACGGACTTCGTGGACGATCTTGCCCGGCTCGGCATCTTGTTCGGCGATTTTCTCTGTAGCCTGGGTGGCGGCGAGATATTTCAGGACGCCTTCGGCAATCGAGGGCGCAATCCACAAACATTCCATCGCGGTGATGATTCCATCGCGACCGAAGACGGTGTTGAACCAAGGCACTCCGGCATAGGGATAAGCGCCTTCCGGATTTCCCTGCATAAGCATTTGCAGATCGGCTTCCGAGCGAGCCAGCCAGACATTGAAGCGCTTGCTGGAGGTAGTGATTTTCGATTGCCCCAGCACGCCGTGTTTAACCTGGTCGCTACGTTCGTTGAAGGCCTCGCGGTAGGAATGAAATTTCCTTGGTGTGGAACTGCGCTCGCAGATCGCCGTCACGCCGACAGTAGATTCTTCTTTGGGCTGCAAGCGTACGCGAAACCTGGAGTAATTCTCGGTGAGATCAGCCGGTTTGGGAGTGAAGCGAAGGCAAGTCGTTCGCAGAACGTCGTCGAGCCCCTGGTAGCTGAGTTCGACAGATTCGCTTTCGACACGAACAGGCTGGATATCGCCTTTACGGAGGCGCGGGGTGCCGCGAACTTCAAAGATATCCGCGAAATCCGCGGCAAATTCGAGAGCGAGTGAGAGTTCAACGGGTTCGAGACCGTAGTTGGTAAGACGCAGTTGCTCGTAGCACATGCCTTCGGCAAGGAATTTCGAGCGATAAACATGGACAATGCCGCGCGGAATGCTACCGACACCGTTCGTACTGTCGAGGTTGGTAAGGTCGACAGAGAGGAAGGCATTGTCGTCGCGAATCGTGGAACTGAGGAGCAGAGGCGTTTTGCCGTTAAGGCGGAACGTCATGCGGCTCAAATGACGCGTTTCGGCGTGGAACAAGCCGAGTTGGCCGTTCCCTGCTGTCTCTATGTCGCCGTAGCGGTTGAATACGCCGAAGGTGTCGCCATACTTCAGAACGCGAGTGCGGTCGTCCGCCAGCGCGGAAGACGCTAAAACGTAATACTTGTCTTTGACGCGGATGATCTCAGACAACGAAAAGCCCTCTCATCATTGAAGGACGGCTGGTGGCGTCCCTTGAAAGTCCAGGACTTCGGGCTGGTTGAAGTCCTGGATGGAGCGATTGTAGAGGGAAACGTAGTCGGAGGCCATGCGCGCATCAGTAAATCTTTGGTCAAACATTTTGCGGCAGGCGCGGCGGTCGATTTCCGAGATTTTGGGGATACAAGCAACAGCGGACGGAACGTCGTCGACGATGAAGCCGGTGACTTTATCCGCGACGAGCTCAGGTACGGAGCCGCAACGGAAAGCGATAATCGGAGTGCCACAGGCCATGGCTTCGATCATGGTCAGGCCGAAAGGTTCCGGCCAGCCGATCGGGAAAAGATAAGCGTAGGCATTGCCAAGAAATTCGCTTTTCTCGTGATCGCCGATTTCTCCGACGAATTCGACCAGCGGATTGCTCAGGAGCGGCTTTATTTTCACGTTGAAATAATCCTGGTCGACCTTGTCGATCTTCGCTGCAATTTTCAGATGCATGCCTGCTTGAATGGCAATTTGAATCGCGCGGTCAGGACGTTTTTCAGGAGAAATGCGTCCCAAAAATGCCAAATACTTCCCTTTTTCATAGCTAGGTTTATAAATCTTGGGGGAAAGCCCGTGGTAAACATTGCCAATCCAATTCGCTCCCGGAAGCGGTTGTCGCTGCGCATAGGAGATGGAGATGACGGGAGAGTCGAGAAAGTGGCGATAAAGAGGCTGTAGGTCTGGAATATCAAGCCTGCCGTGGAGTGTGGTGATGCTGGGAAGTTGCAGGTTCTTGCTGAGCGGAAAATGACAATAGTCGGTATGGAAGTGCAGCAAATCGAACTTCGCGGAGTGCTTTATGACCTGATCGAGCTCAATGATGTGATATGGCAGAGTATCGACGCACTTGGGGTTAAGGCGGAGGGCGGTCGCGCATGGCGAGATTAGACGGGCGGATGTGAGCGAGTCGCCGCTGGCGAACAGTGTGACGTCGTGGCCAAGCTTTACCAACTGCTCTGTGAGGTGAGAAACCACTCGCTCGGTGCCGCCATAGAGTCTCGGCGGAACACTTTCATAGAGTGGAGCAATTTGA
>DASXLU010000329.1:0-3019 GCA_036496065.1 Candidatus Acidiferrum sp. | reverse complement strand
CTAGCCTTTCTGGTCGGCTCGGGTGCGCATTAACTTGGCAGCGGAGGTGCGCAAAGTTTCGGGGACATTTTTGTTCATGCTCAGCTTCTTCAGGTCGACGCCATTGACCATCGGCAGCATGTGCAGGGTGACGTCGAGAGGCGTCTTGGAATTGTTCATCAGATTGCGCACGACGACGTAGTTCTTGCGGAAATTTCGGTTGGTAGCGATCAGGCGAAGAATTTCGTCGGTCAGGTTGGCCATGGAGGCGAAGGATTCCACTTCCTGCTCGGTCAGGCGCGGCGATTGCAACACGGCGCGCTGCACCACTTTGTTGGAATCGCGGATCAGTGTGCGGCGAGCTTCGGAGCCGCCCTTCATCGCGAACTGAACACGTTGCGAAACGTTCATGCGGCTGATTTGCTGAAGAAGGGTGACGCGCTTCACGGGATCCGGTTCCGCATCGGCGACGGCGTCGGAAAGATGGCGTTCATCGATGGCGGTATTGCGCAGTTCGACCAGAAGATTGCGTTGATCGGCGGTAATGTTTTTGGAATGTTCGAGAGCCGCGGCGAGGGAGTGAGAAGCTGAAACGCGATCGAGTTCTTCGATCAAGAGTTGAACGAGCGGCACGGTCATGTGCGGAACGAGCGGAGCCAGGTATTCACCGGGGCAGTGCCTGTTTTTAACCATGGCTTCCGCAATGCCGGGTTTGTCGGCCAAATTTTTGGCTACGTACATGAAGAGGGCAGTAAGGGTTTTGTCGCGCTGTAGTGCCTCAATGAAAAGCTGCGGCGGATCCATTAGCAGCGCTTCCTGGGCACGTTCGGAAACCAACTCGTCGGCGTCGTGCGCCAACACGGCGAGAATTTCCACGCGATCTATGGGGGGAATGTGCGCACCCGTAGCGCAGACGGCTAGTTTTCTTTCGCGCGGGGCGCGATCGTGGCGTAAATCTTCGAGTACTTCCGGGCTGAGAGTTTCCACAGTATTGCCTGCCTCTCTCTTAGGACGGCTAAGGATATTTTAGCGGACCTTTGCGGGGCGCTGAGGAACTGCGTTGCGGGTGCGTTCAATTCCAGCAACACCCCAGGAGTCTCGTGGAGACGATGTAAAAAGGACTGAAAGCGTCGAGACACGATCGGCTTGAGACAGCGACTAGGAATTGCTTACAGCTGGGAGATCCCCGCGATAAGCGGACAGGACTGCGGTTGGATTGTGTAGGACCGAGGACTGCTTGGCCGAACTCCGAGCAGCGAAGTGCTTCCAGGCATAATAGCCTCCGGTCAGCAGCAGAATAATCAGAAGAACAGCGCCGACGGTAATTGCCACCGGAATCCACTTTGGGGGAGAGGGGATGCGATCTTCCTGGCGCTCGTTTGCGGCAACGACTGGGGCGCCGTGTGCAAGATCGTATTCGCCAAGCAGCGACTCTTCATCGAGGCCCAGATAGCGGGCCACGGAACGCACGAATCCACGATTGAAAACGCCGCCGGGAAGTTTTTCCCATTGTTCATTTTCGAGCGCTTCGAGGAAGCGAGGTCCAATGCGGGTGTGCGCTGTGATTTCTTCCAGCGTTACCTCGCGCAATTCACGCTCACGCTTCAGGCGTTCTCCGAAATTTCCCCTGGCCATGCCCCTACCTGTGAATGACAAGTCTACCAGCAGCGGAGTTTGGAAACATCCGCAAGGGAGCGTCCCGAGGAGATTCGGGGAATCGCCTTAAGCCTCAAGTTGGGGCAGCAAAGGACGAGGCGAACACGCGCAAGACCGAGTACGTTCAGAGGGCGCAGTCCCTTGCAGGGCACTATAGGCGGCGCGGATGAAGGTGTCAAACTAAGCCTGGTTCGCAGCTTTCAGGGATGCGTGAGGGTATATTAATCTTGAAGTTCAGGGAGGGTACGCGTGCGATTCTCCTGGTGCTGCGTGGTTCTGTCTGTTCTGACGATCGCGAGTTCGGCGGCCACGGGAGCACAAAAACAAGCGGCCCAATCGCCAAAAATCCTGGCGGCTAAGACGGCCTATTTCGACAACCAGACCGGTTCGGATGCAGTGGAGAAGAACGCGTTAGCGCAATTGAAGAAGTGGGGAAAGTTTCAACTGGTGGATGATCCCAAGAAGGCTGATCTAGTTTTTCTTCTTTCCGCAGATCCGTACCGCGGTGGCAACATTCTTTACTCCGGGGGCCAAACAGGGACCATCGAGAACGGGCATGTCACCGAGGATTCCGTTCCTAGTTACAACAAGCAATCGCCTACGCGCTACGCCTATTTGACGGTAATCGATCCCAAGACGGGGTCGAGCCTGTGGAGCGATAAACACATCTGGGGCGGGCTGCTGACGGGATTCAGTGGCGTCGGCGCGCGACTGATCCGAGAGTTGGAAGATCAGGTTAAGCATGGGCACTAGCGGTGTAGACATTCGCGTCGCGGAGCAAACTTGGCAGTTTTCGCTAAAGACTTGCACCGCGTGTGCCAGCTTCCTTTGTTGTAACGGCGAGCCCGAATTTTTGTGTGCGCGTAGTGGTTATGACTATCACGCTGATCAGAACGAAGAGCGTGCCGAGAATTGTTCGAACGCCGAGGGCTTCGCCCGCAAAAAAATATCCGAGCAGCACGGCGACGACGGGGTTCACGTAGGCGTACGTGCCAACTTTGGTCGGCGATTCGTGATGAATGAGCCAAACGTATGCGGTAAACGCGATGATTGAGCCCGCGACAATGAGATAAAGCAACGCCAGCCACGCTGAGCGCGACACGGTTGCGGGATGGAAGTCGCGAAATTCTCCGAGGGCGGCAGAAGCGAGGCCCAGCAGCACTCCTCCTGCGAGCATCTGCGCTCCGGAACTCAGCACTTTGGAATCGGGGAGCGGAAGGCGACGGCTCAGAACTGACGATGCCGCGAAACTCATCGATGCAAAAATAAGCGCAGCGGCACCCGCACGGTCTATGGGCGCTCCAGCCAGATTTAATGTGTGACTAACGAGGACGGCGACACCGGCGAGTCCAATCAAAAGCGCCAACGCCAAACGAGCGGTGAG
>DASXLU010000328.1:0-5060 GCA_036496065.1 Candidatus Acidiferrum sp. | reverse complement strand
GTCAGACCTAGCACCGCCGCCACCAAAACACCGGCCAATCGTTTCATGAGATTAGTCTCCGCTGGAACTTACTTTCGTCTTAGTCTGGAGAGCTCACGTTACAGAATTGTTACAACGAAACCAGAGTCTGTTAAATATCAGTAAAGTTGCTGGCCACTGGCTAAGCGCTTTGGCCAGAAGTGATTAGCTGGACGGCCCGGCGCAGACCTGGATCCAAAAAGAAAAAGGCGGCCCCAATCGGAGCCGCCCCTTAGTGCTTTCAGTTTGCTATCCCGAACTACGGCAAGTAGTAGCGGAACGAGGTGAAAATCATGTTGTCCACAGCCTTTGGCGAAATGCCCGCGGGCTGTGTGGTTGCGGTCGGCGATGCGTTGTTGCCCGACCAACCCAACTTATAGAGGTAAGAATATTGTGCACCCCACTGAAGGCGACCCTTCTCACCCTGGTAAATCTTGTGCCAGAAGCCGAGAGTGCCTTCGGCGACCATGCGGACATCGCCGGCGCACGTACCACCACCACCTGGGGTGAAGCTGGCGGCAGGCAGCGTCTCCGTGGCGCATCCGGTATTGTTTGCGTATGGCGACCCGTAGCCGCCGATACCATTCAAAGTAATGCTGGTTGACGTCAAGGCCGGGTAGGAAGGCTGAATGCCTCCTCCGGCGCAGGGCTGCTGTCCTACCGCTCCGCATCCTGGAATTGCTGGCGTCATGGTTACCTTAACAGCTTGGTAGCCAGTATAGGCGGCGCGAGCACCGTACTCGCTGCCCCAGTAGCCGTAAACGTCGAACTTCGGCGACGGGTGCCATTCTATTCTAGCTAGGTATTGCAGGTTGCGGATCGGCGCCAGTGTACCGTCCGGCCGTGCCGTCGCGTCTGCAATCTGGGCAGACCCAAACCGGCCGATACCGTCCCCAGCGACCACCTTCAAGCCGACATCCAGTTTCTTGGGAAGCAAAGGCACCGTCGCACTGGCGCCGATACCTCCGGCAAACCGCGAGTCGTTATACGCACCCAGGGTGCTCGGCGCTGTGGACCCATCGATCGGGCAACCCAGCACGGTGGGCGTCACCGGCGTTGGGAAGTTCTTCGCCGTCGTGCCTACCACGCCACAAGGGTACACGCGGTTGCGGAAGTCCGAGAAAATACCAAGGACTTCGTAGTGGCCGAAGCCAGGATCCACCGCCAACTTCACGATGAAATCGGGCAGCTTGTTGATGCTGTAGCCCGTCGTATCCACAAAGTTGTACAAACCGCCTCCCGCACCCGGAGCGCCCACAAAGAAGTTCTGGTTTGTGGTCACCACTCCCGTCGCGGACGTGCTCGTGAATGCGCTAAATCCGCGGCCGCCGAGCGTTGTCTGCGGGCCTTCAACCGAGAAGCCGACCGCCACTTTATCTTCCCAGTTCTTGACCACGCGGAATGAAGGAGCACGTTCCCAAGTGAAACCCACGACGTATTGTGGATCGATCATCATCGGCAATGCTTCGCCACGATTCGCGATGCCCTTCTTGTTTTCCGTGGCCAAGGTCCACATCTGTCCGGCACTCACGCTGAAACCGTTTGAGAGCGCAGCGCTCCCCCAGAACTGACGGTACCGAAACACGTAGGAGTTGCTCTCGCGGTTGTTTGAAGTGACGCCTGTACCAAGGAAGTCACCCTCGAAGTAACCACTCAGTTTCGCATCGCCGACCTTTGCATCTGCAAGCAAACTGATACGCGACTGCCGTGCCGTGAAATTCATCTCCGTAAGTTTGCTTAGCCCATTGCCGTTATACGGAATACCTGTGAAAGGCGTGTTGATATCGGCACTGGCAGTTTTGGTGCGGTTGACCGTCGCGGCTTCAATAAATCCGCCTGGCGTCAGGTTGACGCCCTTGAATCGGATCGTCGTCGGACCATGGTCCTCATCCTTGGCCGCGCCTTGGCCTGATGCCGCCGCGGTGCTTCCGCTCACCACTGCGGCGTTGCTCGCCGCCATGTTGCTTACGGTGCTGTTCAGCGCCGTCGTCGTGCTCTTCAGCTCCGCAGACGTGTTCGCCGCTTCGTTGGCCTTCACGGTGGCATCACTGGCCTTCGCGTTTGCCGAAGCTGCGGCTTCGCGGGCCGACTCGATTTCCCGGTCGCGCTTGGCCAATTCTTCCTTCAACAGTTGCAACTGTTCCTGCTGTGCCTGCAAAGCCTGGCGCAATTCCTCGAGCTGCGCGGAGATTTCCGCGCTGGTCTTTTCGGCGGCCTTCGCGGCAGGCTTCGCGGGTGCGGTCTTGCTCGCGTCAGCGTCTTTCGGTGTGTCTTTCGGTGAATCCGCAAACGCCGTTCCGCTCATGAGGAACAGCGACAATGTGAGTGCTGCAAATTTTTTCATTGCCTCTCTCTTTTTTCCTGCAAATTTCGTAATGTACTAGAAGGGAATACCTACCACCCCGGAGTGGACCTTAGATGGCGCGTCTTACGCTTGTGTCAATCAAATATGAATACTCTGTAACAATTGGTAAGGACTACGCCCATCCCGTGTGTTTTTAGGAGGTTGCGGAAGGTCGACGATTGGAGAAGCAATTTACAACTTGTTCTGCAGGGTGTGGATAAACATCCACCCAGTTTAATGGTCTGAAGGAATGACCATTCGTCGAACAAGATCTGTTTAGCGCTGCGCTATCGAGTCTGGCCCATCTCGTAAGCCAAAACAATTCGCGTCAACAAATATTGATAATGCGCGTCGGTGTCTTGCAGATCCGCGTCGGTCTTTTGCAACTCGGCTTGGCTAAATTCCACGATCGTTCCCAGCCCTAATTTGTATCTTGCTTGCGCCAGTTCCAGCGCGAGGTTCGCCTGTTGCCGCAGTTGTTGCGTTACAGACAATCGCTCGAACGCCTTCTGCGTGTCCAGCCAGCTATTGCGTACATCCCGCGCAACATTGTTCTGCAAATCCTGCAGGCGCTTGCGCTGCATCTCGGTCTCCAGGTCGGCGCTCTTCGCTCGCGCGTTAAACAAAAACCCATTAAATATTGGGATGTTAATGTTCACACCGACCGCGCCATACCAGTTCGAAATGTGATCGTCCCGAACAGGCGCCAGCCCCACAACGCCGCTCGCCGAAACGGTTGGCCACCACAAATCATGCTCCGCCTTTCCGTACTTACTCGCTGCGGTCACCTGGTCTTCCAGCGCCCTCACTTCTGGACGCTGGTTTAGCGCTTCCTGAATCAGCGGCCCTGCATCCATCGGAGGCGGTGCCACCTGCAACGGCGGCTCGGCCGCCGCAAAGTCTTGCTGCTCGGGGTATCCGAGGATGGCGGAAAGTGTGGAGAGCGACGCGTCGTAATTATTCTTCGACTCCAATTGCAAAAGTTTCGCCCGTGCCAAATCCACATTGCTAAAGCTTAGATCCAGGTCTGATTTCAGCTTGGCGTTTGTGAGCGCCTGGATTTGGTCCACAAGGAGCTGCCGCGCTTTCACCGTCTCTTCCGCAACCTGGAGCAGCGCTTTGGTCTCCAGCGTGTTGTAGAACGCCTGGTCCACGGCCAGCACGATTTGCTGTTGCGTCGCGACGGCGTTCTCATCTTGTGCCTTGGCTTGAAACACCTGGTTCGAAACTAAATTCGTCGTCCGCCCGAAATCCGTAATCAGTTGGCTGACCGATGCCCCCGCCGACGCTCTCGGATATACCGTAGGATTCGTCAACAGGCCTGCCGATATGCGGCTGCCCGGATTCGAATCGACCGCCGTCACACTCAGGTTCGCCTGCGGCAAAAGCGCCGAGCGCGCTTCCCGTACGAACTCGCGCGCCTGCATAGCCTGCAACTTTCCTACCGTGATTTCCGGATTATTCTTGATCGCGGTCGCTTCCGCTTGCTGCAGTGTGAGCTGGCGTCCCGCAGTACTTGCGTTCGTTTGCGCGGATGCCGTTGGCGTCGGGGCCGACGGAAGTTGCTGTTGCGCAAGTCCCACTCCGCTTCCCGCCAGCAGCACAGTAACTGCGCACCACATCCGCTTCACGACACCACCTCCACCGGCTTGCTTCCTTTTCCCCCTCGTCTTCCGTGGATCACCAGATAGACTGCCGGCACCAGGAACACTGTCACCACTACCGACACGCCCAGCCCGCCAATCACCGCACGCGCCAGTGGGGCGTATTGTTCGCTGCCCGCCTCGACCCCCAGCGCCATCGGTATCAATCCCAGCAGTGTGGCCAGCGACGTCATCAAAATTGGCCGCAACCTCACCTTGCAGGCTTCCACTACCGCTTGCTTCAACTCCAATCCTCGTTCGTGCAAAATTCCCGAAAACTCCACAATTAGAATGCTGTTCGACACCACGATTCCCGTCATCATGATCACGCCCATCAGCGACATGATGTTCAGCGTTGTATGCGTCATCCACAAAAACATCACCACTCCCGCCAGGCCCGGAGGAATCGCCGTCAAAATAATGAATGGATCGATGAACGACCGAAATTGCGCCATCAAGATCAGATATACGAGCACCACGGCCAGTAGAAGCCCTACGCCGAATCGCAGAAACGATTCGTTCATGCCAACGACCGCTCCTCGTACACGTACGCGCGCATTTTTCGGCAGCTTCAGGTCTGCGATCAGGTGATTCACTTCGCTATTTATGCCGCTTAAATCCTCGCTCTTCGGCATTACGTACACATCGGTGACCCGGCGTATCTGGTAGTGATCCACTTCTGTCGGCGTATTAATTGGCTCGATTTTTGCCACCGATTGCAACGGGGTATAGTTCGCGTTCTTTGCGGCCCGCAGCGGAATATTGCGGAAATCCGTCATGGTCATCGAGCCGACTTTTTCATTGGAATACTGCACCGTGAGCATGTAGTTGTTTCCGCTTTTCGGATCGATCCAGTAGCTCGGCGCGATCATTCCGTTCGAAGTCAGCGCGGTAATCACGTTGTCCACTACCTCGCGCGGCGTCAGTCCTAGCAAACTCGCCTGCTCGCGATCGATGTTCAATTCCAGCCCGGGATAGTCGATATCCTGCGGAATCAGCACGTCGTTCACGAGTGGCGAGCGCTTCAGTTGCAACGCCAGATTCTTCGCGATGCT
>DASXLU010000327.1:0-5461 GCA_036496065.1 Candidatus Acidiferrum sp. | reverse complement strand
AATGCCGGGGCTGAAGCCCCGGCCTCCTAAAGAGGAGGCGGCCTGTGCAAAGACGAAATGCGTTGTACTTGGGATTTAGATTGAGAGAGACGCCGGTGAAGTTCTAGTACCGCTGAATTTACGTCCAGAACCTTGGGGCGGGAACAAATCGAAATGCACTGGAGTCTAAAGAAGGGAAGCGCATGATTGAGTTCTTCAAAGAGCCCAACATCAACTGGATGGGCAAGGCCAAGTATTTCTTCACACTGAGCGGTATTCTTCTGCTCATCGGCTGGTCCGCGATATTACTAAAGGGTGGCATCAAGTACGGAATCGATTTCCGTGGGGGCACCAACGTGGACGTACGCTTCGCCCAGCCGCCGAATATTGACCAACTGCGGACGGCGTTGCAGTCGCAGGGACTGGGAAACACCGAGATTCAGAGCATTAGCGACATTGCGAACGCGAAGTCCAGTGAAGTATTGATTTTCGTGGCGGGGCAAGGCGATCAGGCCCTGGATGAAGGCAAGTCCAAGGTACTGAACGCGCTGAACGCCACGTATGGAGTGGCGAACTCGGGCAAGCCGGACTTGAACTCGACGACGTCTGCGTCGTTGGCCAACGCACTGACGCAAAAGGATCCGCTGGGCCTGTCGGTGAATGGTACGGAGAAGTACACGCAGCTTGCGAAGGATCTGCTGGCATATCGCGACAAGGTAAAGAGCGGCGTATTGACGAGCGTGGATGAATTGAGCGCGGTGAACGGGGCAACGCCCGCGGTGATTAACGCGCTGAAAGACAGCTTTTCGTTGGGGCCGTTTGCGATCCGCAACGTGGAAATTGTGGGCCCGAAGGTGGGCGCGGAGCTGAGGAACCAGGCGATTCGAGTTACCCTCTATGCTTTGGCGGGCATGCTGGTATATATTGCCTTTCGATTCGAGTGGGTTTATGGGGCAGCAGCGGTCATCGCCGTATTCCACGATGTTCTGATCACGCTGGGCTTGTTCAAGATTTTTGGTTTCGAAATTTCATTGACCGTAATAGCGGCGCTGTTGACCTTGGTCGGATATTCCATGAACGACACCATCGTCATCTTCGATCGCATCCGAGAGAATAACCGGCTATTGCGGAAAGAACCGTTCGCGGATGTGGTAAACAAGTCCATTAACCAGACGTTGTCGCGAACGATTCTGACCAGTGGGCTGACGTTCCTTACGGTACTTGTCCTATTTTTAATGGGAGGTCAGGTACTTCGGGCTTTCGCCTTTGCTCTTGTAGTGGGAATTGTGATAGGAACGTACTCCAGTTTTGGTATTGCTGCACCATTGGTCGTGGCCTGGAATAAGTGGCGCGGGCAGGGGGCAGTAGTGGGATCCGGAACCGCAGCCGGCACTAAGCCCCGCGGAAACGAGGGCGGGCAACCGCGACTCGCACCCGCTGGGAGGAGGTAGTGGTTAACTATGTTTGAAGAAATGGTCGTATCAACTGATAAAGCAAAGAAGACGAACAAGCCGTGGACGGTTATCTTGTCGATGGCGTTGCAGATCGGCTTCCTCGCCATCCTAATCTTGATACCGCTTATATACACCGAGGCGTTGCCGAAGACGTTGATGTCTTCGATTCTGCTCGCCCCTCCTCCGCCGCCACCGCCTCCACCACCGCCTGCTGCCGTGCAAGTCGTAAAGATCAAGCCGGTAGCGCACTTGATGGATGCGGGCAAACTGATCGCGCCTAAGGTTATCCCGAAGGACATCAAGATTATTAAGGAAGAAGAAGCGCCACCGGATATGGGCGGCGTCTCTGGAGGCGTACCGGGCGGAGTATCCGGCGGCTCCATGGGCGGCGTGATGGGTGGTGTGATTGGTGGCGTAGGAACAGCAGCGCCCCCACCGCCAAGGGTTACGCCAAAGCGCGTGTCGGTTGGCGGCAACGTTCAGGCTGCGCGACTCGTGAACCGCGTGCAACCGGTGTATCCGCCGTTGGCACGCCAGACGCGCATCAGCGGCACCGTGAAATTGCACGCGATTATCGGCAAGAACGGCGCCGTGGAACAGTTACAAGTACTTTCGGGGCACCCGCTGTTGGTGCAATCCGCGCTCGACGCTGTGAAGCAGTGGCGCTATCAGCCAACGCTGCTGAACGGCGATCCGGTCGAAGTCGACACCGAAATCGACGTGATTTTCTCTCTAGCATCGTAAGTAATCAGCGGGGCGCCACGGATGAAGTGGGATACGAGGCGCTCTGGGTACCCGCAGTGTTCAACAATCTCGAAGGTTCCGCCACTCCGGAGCCACTAGGAAATAAGGAGCAAACGAATGTTAGCAACTGTGTTTGTCTATGCGGCATGGCTACAGGAGCAAGCGACTTCATGGGACCTGCGTTCCATGTGGGGGTCGATGGGTCTTTTGGCCAAAATCGTGGTCGTAATTCTGTTCATTCTTTCGGTGTATTCGTTCGGCGTGATGATTGACCGCTTCCTGATGTACAACAACGCGCGCAAGCAGTCGCGTGTGTTCGTGCAGCAAGTTGCCGGCGCGCTGAAGGACGGCAAACTCGACGAAGCGATTGCCATCGCCGAGCGCAACAAGAAGAGCCACATTGCCAAGGTAGTTGCGACGGGTCTCTCCGAATTCCAGTCGGCATCGCAGCAAGTTTCCGACGCGGAAGTTATCGAAGCGGCCAAGCGCGGCCTGGAACGCTCGGTAGCGATCGTGCATGCGGAAATGAAGCGCGGACTTTCGGCACTGGCGACGATTGGTTCGACGGCACCGTTCGTCGGACTGTTCGGCACGGTGGTCGGAATTTTGAACGCGTTTAAGGGCATTGAAAGTTCGAAGCAAACCGGTCTGTCGGCGGTCGCCGGCGGTATCGCGGAGGCGCTGGTAACCACGGCATTCGGTTTGTTGGTGGCTGTGCCTGCAGTGTGGGCGTACAACTACTTCACAAACAAAGTTGAAGCATTTGACGTGGAGATGGATAACTCCTCCATGGAATTGATCAACTACTTCATCTTGCGCCGCGGCGCCAAGAAGTAACTAGAAGGAAGGCAGAACATGGCTTACAAGCCACAAGCCGGTGCCCAGATGGCCGCCCCGAACGTGATTCCGATGGCGGACATCATGCTGGTGCTGCTGATCATCTTCATGGTAATCACGCCGATGTTGTCGAAAGGCGTTCCCGTAGAAATGGCCAAGGTCAACTCTCCGCGAGACATGCAGGACGCGGACAAAGACGACGCCATCGTTGTGGCCGTCACCCGTGACGGCAGCCTCTACCTGGGAAATAACAAGGTTGCCAAAGAGGAACTGACAGGCCAGATCAAGGACCGCATCAGCAACAAGCTGGATAAAACCGTCTACGTAAGAAGCGACGCGCGCGCGAAGTATGGCGACGTTGTCGGGGCCGTGGACGAAATCCGGTCGGCTGGAGTGGATCAGTTGGGACTTCTGACGCAAAAGGCCAAGGAAGAATCATCGACGACACCAGGCAAGGATCAGAAGAAACCCAATAGCAGTGACGATTAAGAAGTAAGAACGAGTAGGTGCCATTCGTTTGTGGAGTTGAACCGCGCCGGATCCCACCCGGCGCGGATTTTCACTCTGAAACAAGGGCCGAAGAATTAGGAGAACTGACAATGGGAATGGATGTTGGAAATAGCCACGGAGCGCTGTCGTCACCAAACATCGTGCCGCTGATTGATATTCTGTTGGTGCTCATTATTATTTTCATGGTGATCACGCCGCGCATACCGCGCGGGCTCGATACGTTGGTGCCGCAGCCATCTCCGAACCAGCAGCAAAACGTCGAGCTGGAAAACAAAACCGTCGTCGTGCAGGTGAACGATGGCGGGAAGTTGAAGATCAATAACGAAGACACCACCTGGGATGCACTGGGTTCGCGCATGGAACAGATCTTCAAAGATCGCGCGGAAAAAGTGGCGTTCGTGAAGGGCGACAAAGACGTGATGTTCATGGATGTGGCGCGCGCGATCGACATCATGAAGGGCGCGGGCATCGACAAGGTCGGCCTGATCACTGCCAAGCTCGAAGCCGGGCAGTAGAATCCGTAACAGAAAGTTTTCTCGCAGGCTGTGAGAGTCCTCCTCGCCGGGTAAATTCTGGCCGAGGTGACTCATGGGAATGGGCGTTGTTGGTGGTAAGCGCGGAATCGTAGTGGAAGTGAATGTGGTTCCGCTGATTGATATACTGCTGGTGCTGCTGGTCATCTTTATGGTAATGCCGCACAAGCAGAAGGGGCTGCAGGCGGACCTGCCCAGAGAAGTACAAACGCCTTCGGTCGATCCAGCCGAGGCCATAGTAGTGCAACTCGCTCCGAGTGGCGCGATTCGGGTCAACCAGTCAGAAGTACAGCTCGGTGAATTGCGCGATCATCTTGAACGGATCTTTGCTCCACGCGAACATCGAGTTGCGTTTCTTCAGGGTGATCGTTCTCTCGAGTTTCAAGCGGTGGCCCAGGTTTTGGACCTCATGCACGAGGCCGGCGCATCTCCGGTCGGACTGCTAACTTCAGAACTGGAAAAAAATCGCTGAACGTGATGGAATGGCGCCTACAGGAAGAGTTTTGAATCCTAGCTTAGGCTCCAATGTACGGAGCCGCGCTTATCAGGGATGGATGCTTCGATGACTTATGCATCGGTAACACGAGAGACCTCCTCGCGGTTTTCTCGCTATGCTGGCCAGGCGGTGGCACTGGCAGCGACGTTAATCCTCGTAATGGGCATGACGGGCTGCAGCAAGTTGCGGGCTCGCGATCTGCTCAACAAAGGTGTAGCGGCCTTTAAGAACGCGCAATTCGACGCGGCCGTGGAAGATTTCAAGCAAGCGAAAGAATTGGATCCTGATTTGTTGAATGCGCGTTTGTATCTGGCGACCGCATATGCCAGCCAGTACATTCCGGGCGCGCCGTCCGACGAAAATATGCGGCACGGCCAGGAAGCCATTGCCGAATATCAAGGCGTGCTCGAGAAGGCGCCAGACAACATCAGCGCGGTGGATGGATTGGCGTCGATTCTGTATCAGATGGCGGGACAGCCATTCGATCAGAAGAAGTTCGAACAGTCCAAGGAATATCACCAGAAGCACATTGCGTTGAAGCCGCAAGATCCGCAGCCCTATTACTCGATCGGAGTTATCGATTGGGCGCTGGCATATCGTGGGAATACCGAAACACGTGCGGAATACAACAGGGCGCACATCAACAAGCAGATTAAGGACACCGATCCGTTGCCTCCGGATGTGCGAGCGACGTATACACAAAAGTACGGCCCGCTGGTGGAGGACGGAATCAACAGCCTGAAGAAGGCGATTGAATTGAAACCGGATTACGATGACGCGATGACCTACTTGAACCTGCTGTATCGCCGCAAGGCTGATATGGTGGAATCGGCCGCCGAGCGTGACGCACTGACTAAGCAAGCCGACGATCTATTGGACAAGGTCAAGGAAATCAAACAGAAGCGCGC
>DASXLU010000326.1:0-7629 GCA_036496065.1 Candidatus Acidiferrum sp. | reverse complement strand
CCGCAAAGAATTCATCGCAGCACTCGACAATCCGCTGACAGAAACACTCCAGCCCCACTGCACCGAGGCGGTTCGTTCTTGCGTATTTATATGACTCATCAGAAGAACGCGAATCTAGAGAATATGATTGCCAACGACTATCTTAAACAAACTATATGCGAACCCAGCTATCAGGATACCCGCCACGAGTCGTGCCGTCCGCAGCGGCCATGCAGTTTGATCCCAATCGTTGCGAAATGGGCACCAAGCGTCACGAAGGATATAAATGTACTTCGGAAATATAAACAGACGAAGTGCGTTCGCTAATATTATTGATATCCCCAAAACTGCTACCCAAACGAAGAGTCTCCGCCATCTTCAATCCGAGAAACTTTCCGCGCGAATCACTCAAGGGTAGTCCCAAGGTCGGCGTGCCATACGCTAATTCGTGCACATTCGATCCTCATTTGGTTAAGTTCTTCGATGCCGCTGGATTCTGGCACAGCGACGATCCAGTAAAAGTGTTTGGCACAATTTTGGGGATAGTAAGGCTAAAAATGGCGACACAAATTAGGACTAAGGTTGGGAAGTGCCTTAGAATAAATGAAGCAGTCACAGTCGGGGCGTAGCGCAGCCTGGTAGCGCGCCTGCCTTGGGCGCAGGAGGTCCCGAGTTCAAATCTCGGCGCCCCGACCAATCTCTCATCAATAGTCAGTGGCAGCCGCAAATCCAGAGCCAACTCACGAGAGGAACCCAATGATTAAGATGATTTTCGTCAACCTGCCTGTTACCAATCTGCCGCGCGCCATGAAATTCTATGAGGCAATTGGTGCCACCAATAATCCGGGCTTCACCGATGAGACCGACGCCTGCATGGTCATTTCAGATGCGATTTACGTCATGCTGCTGACCCACAATAAATGGCGCCAGTTTACGAATCGGACGATCCCTGATGCGCATACCTCCGCGCAAGTGCTGCTTTGTCTTTCGTGCGACAGCCGCGAAGCTGTTGATGCCATGAATGCGGCTGCTGGCGCAAATGGTGGCAAGTCCGACGTCAGTCCAGCGCAGGATCATGGCTTCATGTTTGGCCGCACCTTTGCCGACCCCGACGGCCATATCTGGGAACCAAAGGGATGGACCCGAAGGCCGTCCCGCCACACGCCTGAAACGAAAAATCAACGAGTTGTGGCACTCGCCACAATCCAACGGGACTTGTGCTTAATCCTTACTATTGAGGATGGAAGATCAGGCGCAATCCAACACGCATAGCTCTCGCAGATACTCCGCCAAAGTTACTTATTCATCGACTTCTAACCTGCACGCTGCGCTTCCAGCCCCGTGCTGTATTAAACTGTACGCGCATTCGTTCGTCGCGACTCCATGAGCAAACAAATCTTACGCGAACCGCGCTGGCCCGCATTCATTGCGATGATCGCTGCTGGCGGCGTGTATCTGGCGTTGCCCGAGCCTCTTTCTCTCGGCCCCAGCTGGGGCCTGCTGGCCATTCTTGCCGTGTTGATGATTCCCATCGTCGTCTCGGATCGCCGCGGAGATCATAAGATCACCCGCATCCTTACCTTCACTGCGAACGGTCTCATCACCTTCGCCATGATTGCCTCGTTGGCCCACTTGGTCTACGGCATCCCCCGCCATCTCGAATCGCCGCAAACGCTACTCCGCTCAGCGTGCGCTCTGTGGATTGCCAACATCCTGGTTTTTGCGCTGTGGTATTGGAAGCTCGACGGTGGAGGCCCTCTGCGCCGCGAGCGGCCCCAAGGAATGTTTAGCAGCTCGTTCTTGTTCCCACAGATGATGGAACGCGAGGGCCAGGACGCCACTTGGGCACCGCATTTCGTCGACTACTTATTCCTCGCGTTTAATACCAGCACCGCGTTTTCCCCAACCGATACTGCGGTTCTTTCCCGCTGGGCCAAGCTCAGCATGATGCTGCAGTCCCTGATATCGCTGATGATCGTCGCCTTGCTAGCCGCCCGCGCCGTCAACATTCTTTAGTCAAAGTGTTCCGGAAGTGGCTGAATTCCAGCCAAAAATGATAAAAACTGGCACTTTAGAGCGTTTTTTGACAGTTTTTTCCCCAGAATCCGCAATTAATCCCCGGCTCCGTTGCGGCAAAATAATTAAAACTGAATCGATGTCTTCGGCTGTAGCTTCTCTCCGCACCATTAATACTGCCGAGGTCAGCTACAACAATACGTACCCGGGCACCTACGGTTCGCTCGCTTCGTTGGGCCCGAGTTCCGCCACGTGCACGACCGCTTCATCTTCTGGCGCTTGCTTGATCGACAATTTGCTGGCCTTGGGAACAAAGAGCGGTTATACCTTCACGATCACGGGAAGCGGTCTTTCCACCTCTTACACTTCCAAGGCTACTCCTACGGCAAATAACACCGGAACGCGTCAGTTCTGCTGTGATGTAAATCTAGTGCTCTGTTACTCGCCAACTTCCAGCGATTGCGCCGTCGGCACCAACCCCATCTGCTTCGCATTCGAAAAGTTCGGTAGAAGACGCAGCCTCTTACATGGGGCTGCGTTTTTCATTTTGCGCAACTCACTTCTTGGAGACTTTCCTTCTGTACTCTAATCCGGTCTTGAATGTCATACTTCCTCACACGGAATTTGAACCATGATGCTGCGCGCATTCACGTCGAATCGAGTCGTCCTTCCCACGGCAACCGATGCTTTCGCTGTGCTCGTCGACGCCGAGAAAATCGTGGACGTAATTCCTCGCACGAAAATACCGCCATCAACTGAGACCTTCGATTTCGGCGATCTCGCCATCCTGCCGGGCCTTGTCGACTCTCACGTGCATATCAACGAACCCGGAAGAACCGAGTGGGAGGGATTTCGCACCGCCACCTGCGCGGCCGCCGCAGGTGGATACACCTTGCTCGTCGACATGCCGCTTAACTGCGTCCCCTCCACAACTTCCGTGCACGCCCTGCAAGCTAAGCGCACTGCCGCCGCAGGTCAGTGCTTCGTGGATTGGGCAGCGTGGGGAGCCGTTGTGCCCGACAATCACGGACAGCTCGTCGAGCTCGCCGCGGAGGGCGTTCCCGGCTTCAAATGTTTTCTGATTCACCCGGGCACCGAAGATTTCGCCATGGTCACCGAAACACAGTTGCGTGCTGCTCTGCCTCGCCTTAAGGAAGCCAATTTACCCTTGCTGGTCCATGCCGAGCTTCCGGGCCCGATAGATTCTGCGACCGAAGCACTGCGCGGAGCAGATTGGCGGAGTTACGCTACATATCTGCAATCCAGACCTGATTCCGCCGAGCTTGCTGCCATCGATCTGCTGGTCAAACTTTCGCAGGAATCTGGCTGTCGCATCCACATCGTCCATCTCGCTACGGCCAGCGCACTGGAAAAATTGCGCGATGCGAAACGCCAAGGCCTTCCGATTACTGTGGAAACCTGCCCTCACTATCTTCATTTTTCCTCCGAAGAGATTCCGAATGGCAGCACTGTGCACAAATGTGCTCCGCCGGTTCGCAATCGCGAAAATCGCGAAGGCCTCTGGCAGGGACTTCGCGACGGAACACTCGACTTGGTGGCCACGGACCACTCTCCTTGCCCCCCAGCCATGAAGCAGTTGGAGCATGGTGATTTTCGAATCGCCTGGGGCGGAATCTCCAGCTTGTCGCTCGCTCTTCCCGTTATGTGGACCGAAGCGCAACGTCGCGGATTCACTATCGCCAACATCGCGCAGTGGATGGCTGCGGGTCCCTCTAAGCTAGCCGGGCTCGCCCACAAGAAAGGCCGGCTGGCTCCCGGCTTCGATGCCGACTTCGTAATTTTCGATCTCGATGCGGAATGGACGGTCACACCTGCGGATCTACACTTCCGCCACCCGATATCTCCCTATTTGGGTGAGCGCATTGTAGGAAAAGTCATAAACACTTATTTACGTGGCGACTGCATCTACGAACAAGGAAATTTCCTTGGCTCCCCTCGCGGCAGGGAACATACGCTCACTTCAAATCCCAGGCGCAACAATTAGCCGTTCTAAACCTAACCTCTTTCGGTCACAATAACGCATCAAAACAATCATTCGGCTGTGTCGAGCATTCCACTACTAAACAGCCGTCGCTTAGGAGCACAGTTTGACGGATCGTCTCGAGTCCACAATCGTCGGCACATCCGTCCCTCGCAAAGAAGGCCGCGACAAGGTTACCGGCGCCGCGCGCTACATCGACGACATGCGTCTGCCAGGCATGCTTCATGGCGCTACAGTCCGCAGCAAGATCGCCCGCGGCAAGATCAAGAAAATCACCTTCAGCCCGCAAATTCCTTGGGACGAATATGTCATCGTCACGGCGAAAGACATCCCCGGCAAAAATTGCATCGCCTTGATCCTCGACGATCAGCCCTGTCTCGCCGACGGCGTCATCAATCATTCTGAAGAACCCATTGTTCTGCTTGCCCATCCGGACAAACACGCTCTCGCCAAAGCTGTCGACGCCATTTCTATCGAATGCGAACCGTTACCTGCCATTCATTCCATGGAAGAAAGCGAAAAGAAAACGCACGTCATCTGGGGCGAGGACAACGTATTCAAGCGTTTCTTGATGGAAAAGGGCGACCTCGATGCTGTGTGGGCCAAGGCTGAATTTATCGTGGAAGCCGAATACACCACCGGCGCGCAGGAACAGCTCTACATCGAAAATAACGGCATCATCGCCGTATTCGATTCGGAGGCCGGCGTCACCGTTTGGGGCTCACTGCAATGCCCTTTCTACGTACACAAAGCCTTGGTAAAACTCTTCGCGCTCCCTGAAGAAAAAATCCGCGTGGTGCAAATGGAAACGGGCGGCGCCTTTGGCGGCAAGGAAGAGTATCCCTCGATGATTGCCGGCCATGCCGCGCTGCTGGCCATGAAGTCCCGGCGTCCCGTCAAAATCATCTACGACCGCCTGGAAGATATGGCCGCCACCACAAAGCGCCATCCTTCCCGCACGCGCCACAAAACTGCCGTAAGCAAAGACGGAAAAATACTTGGCGGCGAAATCGACTTCACCATTGATGGCGGCGCCTACGCGACTCTGTCTTCTGTGGTTCTTTCGCGCGGCACAATTCACGCGGGAGGTCCGTACTTCTGGCCTACGGTTCGAATCCAATCGAAAGCTGTAGCTACTAACACTCCACCGCACGGCGCCTTCCGCGGATTTGGCGCTCCGCAAAGTCTATTCGCCATGGAACGCCATATGGATCGCGTCGCCAAGGTGGTCGGCGTTACTCCGGAAGAAATCCGGCGTCGCAATTTCCTGCACTCCGGCCAAACCACGACCACCGAGCAATTGATTCGCGAACCTGTAGACCTTTCTTCCTTGATGGACAAATCCCTCGTCCAAGCCAATTACATCGAGAAGAAGAAGAGTTTTGCGCTGCAAAATAAATCTTCATCCATTAAACGCGGCGTCGGTATTGCCACCTTCCTGCACGGAGCAGGTTTCACGGGTTCCGGCGAACGTTTCCTCAATTCCCTAGTCGGCGTAGAGGCTACAGCCGCTGGAACGGTTCGCATCCTGGTTTCCAGCACGGAATTCGGCCAAGGCACGAACACCGTTTTATGCCAAATCGCCGCAGAAACCTTGGCGATTCCCTATGAAACCGTCGAGATCGCGCAGCCGGACACTACCGCCGTGCCCAATAGCGGACCTACTGTTGCCTCGCGCACCGCCATGGTCATCGGTGATCTGGTTCGTTCGGCCTCGATAGGCTTGAAGCAGACTTTGCAAATGGGTGGCGTATTGAAAGAAACATACACGCCTGCGGAATTTGTCGCAGCCTGTCACCGCTACGTCGAATCTAACGGAGCGCTTCGTTCAATGGCTCGCTACAACGCCCCCGAAGGAATTTTCTGGGACGATGTCAAATACAAAGGCGAAGCGTATGCCGCCTACGCATGGGCCGCATATGTGGCCGAAGTTTCTGTGGACCTGACCACCTATTCCGCCAAGGTCGAGAACTTCGTCGCGTTGCAGGAAATCGGCAAGGTGCTTCACCCGCTTCTCGCCAAAGGACAGATTATCGGCGGTGTAGCACAGGGAATCGGTTTCGCGCTGTACGAAAAAGTTCTTTGGCACAACGGCCGCATGCAAAACGGCCAAATGACCAATTACATCATGCCCGCTTCTTGCGATCTGCCGCCGATTCAAGTGATTTTCGAGGAACTCGGCAATCCCAACGGTGCCTACGGCGCGAAAGGCATCGGAGAATTGCCCATGGACGGCCCCGCTCCCGCCATCATTAACGCGATCGTCGATGCACTCGGCGTGGAGTTTGATGCTATTCCACTTTTGCCCGAAGATATTCTGCAAGCCATGACCTCGCCCGCTACCTCAAAATCCGATCAGGCTCCCGTTGGAGTTTTTCGTTGAGTTTCCTTCCGCCTTCCGCCACAACGCAGGAAATTTGGCTGACCATAAATGGTGTGGCAAAAACCGTCCATGCCTATCCCATGGAACGTCTGCTGGACGTGTTGCGCGAAAAGTTCGAATTGACGGGCACGAAAGAGGGTTGCGGCGAAGGCGAGTGTGGCTCCTGCTCCATCTTAATGGACGGCGCGCTAGTCAATAGTTGCCTGATCCCCGTCCTGCAAGCCCGCGACGCAAATATCATCACCATCGAAGGTCTCGCCCATCTCGACCGGCTGCATTCCCTTCAGAAAACTTTCCTCGAGTGTGGCGCTGCGCAATGCGGCATCTGCACGCCCGGGATGATTCTTGCCGCAGTTCATCTTCTCGACAAAACTCCTCAGCCCAGCCTCGACCAAATCCGCGAAGGCCTCTCCGGAAATCTCTGCCGCTGCACCGGCTACTTGCAAATCTTCGAGGCCGTGGCAAAAGCAGCAGCCGCCAGTGAGCCCGCGCGATGAGAGCCCATCCCGCCGAATACGAACTCGTCGCACCGGGCACGTTGCCCGCGGTTCTCCAGTTACTGGCCGATGAACCAAGCACTTGGCTCCCCATCGCTGGCGGTACCGACGTGATGGTCCTGTACGCCGCGGGAAAATTGCTCGCGCGCAAGCTTGTCAGCATTGATCGCCTGCCAGAGCTTCGTTCCATCGAGATCACTCCAACCGAAATACGCATCGGCGCCGCCTGCACCTATACCGATCTGCGCCGAAACACTGTCGTTGCACAGGAATTTCCGCTCTTAACTCGTTCCGCTGCGTGGACCGGCGGAATCGCCAATCAAAATCGCGGCACCCTCGGCGGCAATATCGCCAACGCATCTCCCGCCGGCGATTCCCTTCCCGTCCTGCTGGCATATGACGCGGACCTCATCCTCGTTTCCGCGAAGGGGCCGCGCCGCATTCCTTACCGCACATTTCACACCGCCTACAAAAAATCTCTGCTCGCGTCCGACGAACTGATTCAGACCATTTGCCTGCGCAGAAATTCCGCGGACTACACCGGCTATGTCAAAAAAGTTGGTGCGCGCAACGCCCAGGCCATCTCGAAAGTATTTTTTGCGGCGCTCGGCCGTTCCTCTAACGGCACGATGCAGGATGTGCGCCTCGCGGCCGGCAGCGTGGGCCCTATTCCCATTCGCTTACTGAAAACTGAGCAAGCGCTAACAGGACAAATCATCGACAACTCGATTTCGAACGCTGCCTGCAACGTT